>JABDKS010000684.1 GCA_013002105.1 Pirellulaceae bacterium
TCCCCAACCAGGGATTCAGCCGTTTCCCAGACGGACGCTGCCATCGCTGCAGCGTCCCCGTCGTGATCGGGCACGACCCGATGAGGATCACGACCGAAGCGAAACTCCGCAGCCTGGCGATGCAAAAAATAACGAAGCGCCACCAAGGTTCCCGCAGCCCGCAGCGCCGTTGATCGAAGTCTAGAGCATTTTTACTTAATACGTGGGATCAATCGTAGGCCAGGACCTGTCCTGGCACAGCTGCGTCAGGACAGGTCCTGGCCTACGAGAAAACTAAAATTGCTCTAAGTGGTGTCATCGTCACTGCGGCAGGTCACTGGTTATGCCAGAGCGGCTCGCAACTCGCGGTGCGCGTCGGGGATGTTTTTGTACGGTTTCTCGTCTTCGTATTCCAGAATGACGAAACCTTGGTAGCCGGCATCCTTCAAGATTTTGCCGATGCGGGGCAGGTCCGCATCGAATTGCTCGCCTGCCGGATTCCTCATGCTTACTTTGACCTGCACGTTCACGGCATAGGGGATGCATCGTTGCAGGTCTGCGTAGGGGTCGTCGCTGACAAAGTTTCCCGTATCCAAATTGATTCCGACCCAAGGGCTATCGATCCGCTCCATGATTTGGATCATTTGATCGGCCGTCAATTTGCCATGGTTTTCGACGCCCAAAAAGATTCCTTTGTTGGCGGCGTGTTTTGCACATTGATTGATCGCACCGGCGGCTTCATCTAAACGCTGTGGGTTTTGTGCAAGTTGTTGTCCGGTTCCGGCAAAGAACCGAATGTGGGGCGCGCCCAGCAGAGCGGCTCGATCGATCCAAGCGATTGCGAGTTCGATTTCTCGATCCAGATTCGGGCCCTTTCCGACCGTAAAATTATTACCGATGGCCGTGCCGCTGATCGTGATGCCGCGGGTAAAGGCTTCGCGTTTTAGATCACGGAAATAGGTGTCATTGGCATCGGGTTGGAAAAAGTAACTGGACAATTCGGCCGCGTCGAATTCGTTGTCGACGCAGTAGTCCAAAAAACCGACCATGTCGATCGGTTTGCCGTCGGCGGCTTGTTTTTGCGATTTGCCCTTTTTGAATGCGAAGTAATCACGCAAGGAATAGGCTGCAAGCCCGACTTGGAATCGTGGCGGCCCCGAACGCTCGATGGGACCTCGAGCCAAAGCGGAATCGAAATTACAGGCCGTGTCAGCGGCGATTGTCATGCTGGCGGCGGAGAGTTGGATAAAATCTCGTCTTCGCATTGGAGTACTCTGTGATGGGCGCGTGGGTGATGGGCGCGTGGGTGATGGGCGTGTGGGTGATGGGCGCGTGGGTGTTGGGCGTGTGATTTGTCCAGTACGCTTACCTGGCCACCAAGATACTCGCTGGCCGATACGATCGACAGTCACTTGGACCGGCGAGTCGTGCCCACCCAGGTAGCAACCCTCTGGTTTTTTGATTGGAATGAATTCACCGCTTCGTGAACGAGCCCGGACCGCGCTGGATCAATTACGTCGCGAATTGTTGGCCGAGCGAGTGGACGCTGGTCACTGGGTCGGCGAGCTTGCCGCGTCGTCGCTGAGCACGGCCACCGCGATCAGTGCGATGTCGTCCGTCGTGATCCATCATCAAGAAAGTGGCGATCAATGGTCGGATCTGATCGGTCGCGGCATCGACTTTCTGCGCAGCCAACAGAATGGTGACGGTTGATTTGGCGATACCGATCGTAGCCACAGCAATATCGCAACGAGTTATCTGGTGTTGGCGGCGTCGTCGTTGGCGAAAAAGTCGATCGGTCAGTCGCTTGACCCATCCCAACTGCAGTCTTTGCAACGCTATATCGATCGAGCGGGGGGCATGGAGGGTTTGCGGCAGCGGTATGGCAAGGACAAGACATTCGTGATTCCGATCATGTCCAATTTGGCGATCGCTGAATTGGTCGATTGGGACGACGTGCAAGCGCTGCCATTCGAAGCGGCGGTGTTTCCGCAATCGATGTATCGCCTGTTAAGAATGCCGGTCGTCAGTTACGCGATTCCAGCGCTCGTTGCGATCGGTCAGGCACGACACTTTCATGGCAAGAAGGCTTTTGCACCGGTGCGTTGGATACGCAGTGCATCGGTACGGCCAGCGATGAATGTGCTGGTACGGATGCAACCCGAAAGCGGTGGTTATCTGGAGGCGACTCCATTGACATCGTTCGTTGTTATGAGCTTGGCGGCGACGGGGCGATTTGATCACAGTGTCGTTACCAACGGGCTACGTTTTTTGCGCGCGTCGATTCGCGATGACGGCAGTTGGCCAATCGATACGAACTTGGCGACGTGGGTGACATCGTTGGCCGTCCATGGCTTGGCGTGCGATCCACAAGACGACGGGACCTGGTGCAGCGAATCGCTGGTGAAATGGCAGCTGGCGTGTCAGCATACCGAGCGACATCCGTACACCGGCGCGAGACCGGGTGGTTGGGGGTGGACCGATCTGAGCGGGGCAGTGCCCGACAGCGACGACACACCGGCAGCCATCTTGGCACTACGTTATCAGCGGCGCCTGGTCGAACCGGAGTTACAGTCACGAATCGACGAAGCGATCGCGGTAGGTTGCGACTGGCTTGATGCGTTGCAGAATCGTAACGGTGGCTGGCCCACTTTTTGTCGCGGTTGGGGCAAGCTGCCTTTTGACCGCAGCAGCACGGATTTGACCGCACACGCATTACGGGCGCTGGGCAGCGGTGTGGATTCAAAGCGGGAACGCAACGCAAAACGTTTTTTGAGTTCAACGCAGCGGCCTGACGGGGCGTGGTTGCCGCTTTGGTTTGGCAATCAGGATTTACCCGACGAGACGAACCCGGTGTACGGGACCTCACGTGTATTGATCGCGGGGTGTGTTGATCGGGCGGCGATGGGGCGGGCTCGGGACTTTCTGATTTCGCAACAGAACGCCGACGGTGGCTGGGGGGGCGGAATCTCACTGAAGCCAAAAATGGAGGCACTGGGAGACGATTTCATCGGGAAATGCTTCGACGGATTGCTCAGCAGTGTCGAAGAAACGGCTTTGGCGGTCGAAGCGTTATCGACAATCGTTCTGTTGGAGCGAGACTTTCAGGGTGTTTCCGGAGTTAAATCGGTTTGTGATGCCGAGAAAGTCCCGACCTACGGCGAATCCGACTTAGGCGGTGGGAAGAGTGACCCTTGGGCGGCTATAATTCCAGGCGTCGAATTTTTGCTTCGCAGCGTCGATGACAAGCGGCATCGTGCCCCTTGGCCGATCGGGTTTTATTTTGCAAAACTTTGGTACCACGAACGCCTCTATCCACTGGTCTTTGCCGCCGCCGCATTGGGAAAGTATCTCAGGGCGACCGCGGAAACCCACAATCCGGATTGGCCGAGATAGGGCGACGAATTGGACGCGACATATACGGCGCGACCTATACGGTGCGAGGATTTTGTCGCTTTGAAACAGGACGTCACGACTCGGACGCTACAACGATGACACAGCGTCAACTTTGCCGGCCCAATTACCGGTGTTGATCCAACAAGTACACTGCATCACGCGAGCCACACGCTTTACTATCCCCCCCTGAGTTACCACCGAGGTAAGCGGTTTGTCGACCGGATTGAGCCCTTCTGAAACTACATCTGCTACCACGAACGGTTCGGCCGCCGGTGGCAAGTCGTCGCGTCGCAAGACGAGTCATCTGAAAGATGTCCCGGAAACATTGGAATTGCGTGAGAGCTTGCGTGCCCGGTGTGACGAGATAGCGTCACGTCTACCACGTGACGTCCCGATGACCAAAGACGAGATGGAGCAGGTAGCCCGTCGCGCGTTGGAGGAAGCCGATCTGCCCGAAGGTTACTTGGGGTGGATGATGGTGATGATCAGCGGTGCGTTTTGGCGCGAGTCGTTGCAAAGCGTTCCACCGGAGCGTCGGTTGTTCTTGTTGCCGCACTGTTTAAAGCATGCTGAGGGGTGTCCGGCCGAGTACGATCAGTTCGGAATGAATTGCAAAGAATGCGGTGCTTGCAGTATCGCCGACTTTCGCTCTTTGGCCGAAGAGATGGGGTACCGGGTGTTGGTTGCCGAAGGTTCGCCGGTCGTGATGAAAATCATTGTCGGCGGTTATGTCGATGCAGTCGTCGGCGTGGCTTGCCTGAATGTTTTGGAGAAAGCAATCGACAAGGTGTTGTTGGCGGGCATTCCGTGCATGGCGGTGCCGTTGTTAAGCAGCGACTGTCGCAATACAAAAGTCGACGAGTCTTGGGTCGACGAGATGATTCGTGTTCCCTACGTACCGGCAGCGAAAAAGACGAAGAGCTACGTCCACTTGATGCGTGCAGCGAGTGACCTTTTCAAAACTGAGAGTTTGGATCGGTTGTCGCCGCGACTGCGAGCTCAAGAACCGCTCGGTGACGTTGCCGCCACGATTGATTCTGTGAAAAACATGGACACGATCGCTGCTACCGAGCATATCGCGTACGATTTCTTGGCGCGGGGCGGAAAACATTCTCGACCGTTTATCACCCTGGCCGCTTACGACGCGATGAAGGGTGGCGCGTGCTCCGAAGCCAACGGTGATGATGCGATCGCCGGCATCCCTGATTCGGTTTGTCGGGCGGCGATGAGTATTGAGACGTTCCATAAAGCCAGCTTGGTTCACGATGACATCGAAGACGACGATGCCTATCGCTATGGTCAACAGGCGGTGCACCGTCGATTCGGCGTTCCCACCGCGATCAACGTTGGCGACTATCTGATTGGCCTGGGGTACCGTCTGCTAAGTCGCAGCGACGATGGCGATCAAGTCCCTCCGGAAGCCCGCGTCGATGTTTTGGATTCGTTAGCATCCGCTCACTTGCGTTTGGCCGAAGGCCAGGGCGCGGAGCTATTGTGGCGTGATACGGAGGATCGTCGTTTAACGCCGCTGGATGCGCTGAAGGTTTATGCATTGAAGACGTCGCCCGCATTTGAGGCGGCATTGTTCAGTGGGATTCGGATGGCTGGCGATGCTGAGCCTTATCGTGATGCGATTCGTAAGTTCAGCCGCAATTTGGGCGTCGCGTTCCAGATCTTGAACGACCTGGGTGATTTTTGCGGCGATGATAGTAACAAGTTGTCTGTCGGCGGTGACGTCATCGGCGGTCGGCCGACCGTGCTCTGGGCACTCGCTTTGGATGCACTGGATCCGTCCGGTCGCGACGAACTGATCGGACTGGCAGATGCTAATTGTGGTTTGACGGATCAGGAGCGATTGCATCGCGTTCGTCAGATTTATCATTCCACCGGCGTTTTTGATACCGCCATGCTGTTGGTCGACAAACACCAGGAGCGAGCCGAGAAAATTGCAGATGACTTAGAGCCCGATGCCCTGCGACGTCTGTTCTACTTTATGGTCGACACGGTTTTGGAGCGTCCGGAGATCCCGCAGCCGTCGGTGGTGTCGTTAGGAGTGGCCGCACCAAATGGCGTGATAGCGTCGGGGACCGTGTCGTCTCATTCCACTTCACAAGATCCGGCGAATCAGGGCTAAGAACCGTTAGAGTAAGTTTTATGAGTGGCGCTATTTCTCGCGAGGACTCTCGCGTCAAAATCGAGAACCTTCTTGGGCAGTTTTACGGTGAACCGGCTGGGTTTGCCCAACTGGGAGAATTCTGCAGCGTCTCCGAGGTGCCCGCCCCGTATGATCAACTGCTGGACCACCACAAACACATGACCGTGACGGTCGAATCGTACTATGGCGAGAAAGTAGACGTCGATGTTTATCGCACCAAGCGGGACGAAAACTGGTACGCCCGAGAGATCACACTGACGACTCAAGAGTCCAAGCGGGTGGTGCAATACGGAATCGTTCGCTTGAACACCGACGCGCTGAAGCCGGAAGTGTGGCGTCGAATCGAAAGCCAGGAAGTTCCCTTGGGGAGGGTGTTGATTGAGCACAACGTGTTGCGCGAAGTGCAGTTGTGTGAACTGTGGGAAGTTCGCGCGGGGCAGTGTTTGTCCAGTTTGCTACGGATCAAAAATGGTGACACACTCTACGGGCGGACCGCGCTGATACTGTGCGATGGCGAACCGGCGATTGAATTGCTGGAAATCGTTACTCCTGTGCCACACTGATCAGCGGTCATGGTTTGTGCGTCGTGCCGATTTCAATTTTTCAAGATTTGAATCGTGGCGAACGTCGTTCCGACTTTTGCCGTGTCGTAATACGACTGCCGAGTCGTTTGAGGGCCGGTGGATTGATGCGACGTCCAATTTGACTCGATCAATCGGGCGTCTTGTGTTGCGGTGCGTGCAGCTTACAACCGGGGCTATCGCCCAAACGGCTGGTATTTGATTTCCGATTTGAATCGATGAATCGGGCGTCTTGTGTTGCGGTGCGTGCACCTTACAACCGGGGCTATCGCCCAGACGGCTGGTATTTGATTTCCGATTTGAAACGATGAATCGGGCGTCTTGTGTTGCGGCTCGTGCAGCTTACAACCGGGGCTATCGCCCAAACGGCTGGTATTTGGTCTCCGATTTGAATCGATAAATTGGCGATTTTGGGTCGCGGTTCGGTTCATTAACAAACCGTTGACGCGTTTTGCTACGCTTGAATTGAGATTAGACGCATCATTTGATGTTGAGTGAGTCTGAATCATGCGGTTTCCCGCAAGCATTGTGCTTGTGAGCGAGACGAGTCCTCTGGATACCTGATCATCGGGGAAGTTTATGTTTTCAATTCGGCCGGGTTGCAGGATCTTGGTTTGTTTGGCGGTTATCGCTTCGGCCTCGTCAGTGGCGGTCCAATCTGCCTGGGGGCAAGATCCTGTCGCAGAAACCAGTGGGGGGCCATCGGCAATGCAATTGCACGACAACGCAACCAGGGCGCTGCGTCGGGGCGATCGGGAAGCGGCGATCGCAGCGGCCGATCAAATGGTCAAACTGGAGCACCCGGATGCGGTCGTGTATCGGTTGGTCGGCGACATCTATCTGCGTGCGTCCAAGCCGGCGCTGGCCGTGGAAATGTTTGATCGTTATCTGAAAAAGCAACCTCAAGCGTTACCCGAGCTTTGGCAGCGCGGAATCGCGTTGTACTTCGCGGGGGATTACCGACGTGCCGCCGAACAGTTCCAGGTGCATCGTAGAGTGAATCCGAATGATGTCGAAAATGCGGCCTGGCACTTTTTGTGTGTGGCAAAGGCGGAGGACTTCGAGGCGGCAAAGAAGAACGTCTTGCCTGCTCCAAACGATCCACGCATCCCGATGGCGGAGGTATTGGAGTTGTTAAAAACCGGTGATACTCAGTTGGTCATCGAACGCGTTGGCCAGACGCCCGAGGGGTCGCGTGACCGCGAGTCGGCTCAATTTTATGGTGACGTCTATCTCGGGCTGTACGCAGATGCAAAAGGGAACCTTGACCGCGCAACGCAGTGGATGGAGCGAGCAGCCAAAGATGCACCGCGACATTACATGGGGGATGTCGCCCGCGTTTACGCCGACTATCTACGTGAGCAGGCAAAGGCCACGTCACAGCCACCGAAGCGTTAGCATTTTGGCATGTGTTGTGGGTCAGAACGTGTCTGGTCGCGACTTTGTCAGGGCAGGTCCTGGCCTGCGATCACCGCACGGTGATGGTCATGCGACGCTAGTACGCTGCTGCGACGCTGGCTTCGCGCTGTTTGGTACAGGTCGCTTTCATCACGGTAAAGAGCGACAGCGGATTTGGCTTGTAGCGATCGTCCAACATCAGTGGTAATTCGCGCACGACGTCGTCAAAGTCCAAATCGGTTCGCCATCCCAAACGCTTGGTGATGTTGCCCGCCGAATCGACGACACGTGCGATCAAGGGGTTGTCACTGCGAAAGTGATTGACAATCAAGATTCTGCCGCCCGGTTTGCAGACGCGAACAACTTCGCTCATCATTTTTTCGGGATTGGAAACGACCGTGATGGTGTGGAATGATGTGACGACGTCAAAACTGGAATCGTCGAACTCCAGTTTTTCGGCATTCATCGGAAACACACGCACGTGATCCCAGCCTTCGTCACAGATCAATTGTTTGGCTTCGGCCAACATCGCTTCGGACAAGTCGACGCCGGTTAAGTTGATGTTTGTTGGATAGCTCTCCAGGGAGAGGCCAGTTCCCACGCCAACTTCCAAAACATCGGCCCCTGGCGTGATGTCCAAGGACGACACGGCATCGGTGATACGCTTGCGTGCAACCGCAGGCCAGAACGCTTGATAAGCCGGTACCAAATTGTGGTACAGGCGACTCTTGTGAGGCAGGTGTGTGGTGGGCCCCGCTTGTGAGCAGTCGGTGGTGTCGGTTCCGTCAGTGATCATTATCGATTCTATCTCCCGCAAAACATGCAACGTACGGCTTCGCCCGGTATGCGAAATCGTTTTACCGGCTCGGCAAACCTGGAGGTTAGTAGAGCCCGTGTGCTGAAATTAGGATTGCAAAATCCGTCGTCGAGTCAAACACGGCCTAGGCCGTGCTCCAGCCACCGTAAGTTAAGGCAAAACGAAGATTCGCGGGATTTTGATTGCTGCTGGGGGAGCCCATTTCTGGCCTATTATTACACGGCGGATACATTGAGCGGCCAAAGCCTTAGCCAAATGTCGCCTAGCCCGTAAAGTCCGCCAGTTGCCATCGATCGAGCGAGAAGGTCGATTTTTGGGTGATATCTCTACTGGAATTCGCTTAATTGGTGCTTTCGCTTACGACGCGACATCGGTCTGGTCGTCTTCGTCGGCCACGGCATCTTCGGCCGCCGCTTCGTCCCGCTCCGAGCCCATTTGTGCGGGCATTTTTCGATCGACCAAACTCCGCACCGGCGATGCGAATGCAAAGTACGTAAAGAACAATGGCAGCGCGAGCCAATGGAGCAGGAAAACGCCAAAGAGGACAAAAAGTGCCTGGCCGATCTGATGCATGGCCCGCCGGCCGCGTACCCACTGTTGAAAAACATGTGGATATTGAAAACGCGAAACCATCAGGTAGGCGAGTGCCAATGCCAAGGCTGGCAAAAAATAGTGTGACAGATCGAGCGAACGCTGAGCGATGATCCGAATCTGTTCGGGGTAAAGTTCGTCCGTCGCGACCGAGATCAATTCGGGGATGGCGATGGCAAATGCGGCCAGCGTTCCTGCGGCGGCTGGGCTAGGTAATCCTTCGAAGCCATCGTGCGTGTCGTCTTCGCTCGTTTCGACGTTGAAACGCGCCAGGCGAATCAGGACGCACAACGTGAACAGAACACCAATGCCCCAGATCAGTCTCTGGGGAAACGCATCACTCATTTGCCACAGAATCACCGCCGGCGCGGTTCCAAAGGTGACGGCATCACAAAGACTATCCAGTTCCGCACCGAACTGACTTGCTTGGCCCGTCATCCGTGCGGCGGATCCGTCCAATGCGTCAAACAGCATCCCACCAAAGATCAGCAGACCGGCAACAAACAGCTTTTGCTCGGGAGCCCAATCGAGCGCTTGCGAATCACTGATGATGATGGCGATCGCGGCGAGTCCGCAGACGGCGTTACCGAGTGTCAGTAGTGTTGGCAACACGGCCAGCGTCAGTCGGCGTTTTTTCTTTTTGCGTCGTTTTCCACGCGAGCGTTTTTTTGAACGCTTCTTGGAGTCGACATCACCGTTGACTATGTCGCCATCGGGATCGTCTGCACCAGCAGGATCGGACGACGGCGGAAATAGTTCGCGTTTCAGTTCGCTCATCAGTGGGTTCCAGTGATCGATCGCACGGGTGTCGAAGGCGGGCTATTGATTTGTCGACGACATTTCCTCGCCGCTCGCTTCGTCGCCGATACGTGTTCGGTACTGACCCAGGATAGTACTGCCGGCAGAAAGTTTGTCGCCTAATTTGGCCACGATCTCTAGATTTGGATCATCGGGGACAACCAACTCGGTTCGTGAGCCGAGTTTGATCATCCCAAACATTTCGCCGCGCGTCAGGACGTCGCCGGGTTGTGCCCAGCAAACGATTCGGCGCGCGAACTGTCCGGTGATTTGCCGAATCCGAAACCGTCGCGTTGGCGACTCGGATCCTTCCATGACAACGTCCAAATTCTCGTTCTCTTGGGCCGATTCGGGACGCAGTGCGTTCAAGAATTTGCCGGGACGGTAGCGAACTGCCACCACGCGCCCGGGTAGCGAGGCGCGGTTGGCATGGACATTAAAAATCGAAAGGAAGATTCCAAACTGAACGCACTTTCCTAACTCGGGATCGTCGATTTGATCGATCTGCACCAATTTGCCATCGGCCGGTGAGACGATGGTGCCCAACTCCGACGGGATAGCCCGGTTTGGATTTCGAAAGAACCAGGCGACCAATCCGGCCAACACCAACATTGGAACGGCCAGGGGCCAAAAGAAGTAACCGAGAACCAGTGCGAGCAACAGAAAAAGTCCGCCGATCAGTATCAGTTCCGCCAGTCCGACTCGCACGAATCCCAGCGAGTCACGCCATGCAAATGGATCGTCACCGTCGGCCCACCAATACGTTTGTTGATTTCGGTAATACTTCAAATCTCTCGGGTCGACGGGATCAAACGGCAGCGAACCCTGCTCGCCCTGTCGGCTTGCCTGCATCTCTTTGACGTAGCCCGAGCGAAAGGTTCGCAGGTACCAACGTCGGGCGCGGCCCCATAGAAGTTCGATCGACATCACTATTCCGCCACCTGGCTGGATCGTCGTCAGCCGCTGGTCCATCTCCCGCGAGTTGACGCCCTGGGGCAATGACGATTCGGTAGTTGATGTCGATGAGGTCGTTTGTGAGGTTGTCTCTTGACCGGACAAGGGGAGTTCCTGTGATTTGCTCGTTGGTGGCATGGTCATAGTGGAACAGCGTATCCGGTATAACATTGGGGTGTCGATACGCCCCTGTGCCCGCGACCAAGCACCTGATTAGGGTGAGGGGTGCCACCGGAGGGCGTAATTGTCAGAGTATTTGTCGCGAGGACGTGTTGGGTGGATGCCAATGCGTTGTCGCAAAAACAATTGTTAAACCCAAATTCCGCGTCAAAAACCGCGGCTCACGTCGGCAAGTCCGACGATGTCCGCGACCGATCCTCCGACATGGTCGCATCCACCACTGTGATTTGCGCACCGTCGCAAATTGTTACCGCTTAAGCCCGACACCGCACACATGATGACACCGCGATACTTGGTTCCGTTTGATTCGCGACGCGCCCTGCACCGCTTTACCGACGTGCTGGTGATTGGCGGAGGCGTCGCCGGATTGCGTGCGGCCATTTCCGTCGATTCTCATCAAAGTGTGCTGGTTGTCACCAAGGACGAACTGCGTGAGTCCAATAGCATGTATGCGCAAGGCGGCATCGCCGGCGTTCTAGATCCAGATGACCGGTTCGAGCATCACATTGCCGATACGATGGCGGCGGGTGGCAACCTGTGCGATTCGGAAATCGTCGACATGGTGATTCGGCAGGCTCCGCAACGGATTGACGAATTGGTTCGTTGGGGAACCGACTTTGATCGCGAGCAGGGCGAATGGGCACTTGGTCGCGAAGGTGGACATAGCCAAGAACGAATCGCGCATGCGCGCGGTGATGCCACCGGCGCAGAAATCATGCGTGCGGTGATCGCAAAAACACGTGACTTGTCGAATGTCGACATTTGGGAAAACGCATTCACTGTGGATCTGTTGACGTACGAGGGCCGTTGTCGCGGTGCCGTGATCGTCGGCCCTGACGGCAGGCCCCTGATGGTCTGGGCCAAGGAGACGATTTTGTGCACCGGCGGTATCGGGCAGATCTATCGCGAATCCACCAATCCGTCGGTCGCCACGGGTGACGGAACATCGCTGGCGTACCGCGCCGGCGTTCAATTACGTGATATGGAGTTTGTGCAGTTCCATCCCACGGTGCTGTACATCGCTGGTTCATCGCGATCGCTGATCACCGAAGCGGTTCGCGGCGAAGGAGCTCATCTGGTCGATGTAGCCGGGCATCGATTCATGCCTGAATACGACGCCCGCGCTGAATTGGCGCCGCGCGATGTCGTCAGCCAATCGATCATTTGTCAGATGGCCAAGACAAAGCATCCCAGTGTGTACCTGGATTTGTCGCACTTGGATTCCACCCGCGTCCTTTCGCGTTTTCCTGGAATTGCCGATGCGTGTTTCAAGTTCGGATTGGATATCACGAGTGATCGCATTCCCGTCCGTCCCGGTGCGCACTACATGATTGGAGGCGTGACGGTAGATCGACAAGGACGCAGCAGCATGCCTGGCTTGTGGGCGGCGGGCGAGGCGACCAGCAGTGGATTGCACGGGGCCAACCGGTTGGCCAGCAACAGTCTGTTGGAAGGCCTGGTGTACGGCGCCTACGCCGGTGAGGCTGCATCACGCAGCGTCGGCGAATCACCCGGTCAGATGAAGGCGTTACCGATCCGTCATAGCGAGCATGAATCGCACGAGTCTTTTGACATTGCCGACGTGCGTGTGTCGTTAAAAAGTTTGATGGGGCGACTGGTCGGCGTACAACGCGACGCCGATGGATTGCAAGAAGCTGCCGACTCGATCCGTTCATTCGCTGCCTATGTCATGCCGCATCAATTCGAAACCGTCGAGGGCTGGGAATTGCAGAACCTGCTGACCACGGCGTCTTGTTTGGTCAGTGGCGCACTGACCCGGACTGAGTCACGCGGCGTGCATTTTCGAACCGACTATCCCGAGCCGGATGATGAGAATTGGCGGCGGCATCTGACCATTCAAATTGATGTCAATGCCGGCTATCCGCAGCAATCGGAATTACTGGAGCCCAGTGCCGCGCCCACCGCGACGTTTTCGGTGCAAAACGATCAGGAGTAGCAGCGAATGCGTGGAATTGGGATTACCGCGTCGCACTCTTTGGCGACGAAAACGCTAGATTATAGGTCGAGCCGATACCCCTTGGATGCGTCGGTGTAATCCGGGGTGATTCCCGTTCGCAAGGCGTCGGTCGGACGGGTTTGTTAAAGTCAGTGGGGCTATTTTGTGACAGGAACGGATGGAGTGATGGTGGACGAGAAAGGAAAGATGATTCGCGACGGCAATGAAGTGCCGTTGATTGTTCATTCGGACGTTTCGGGACCAATCAGTGACTTGAGTTTTTTGCAGCAGTCATTGTTGTTCGCAGAATTGGCCATGATCGCGTACAACGATTTGGCCGAAGCGACGGTGGCAGCGGCGATGGCGGGATTCCCCGATGTAACGTTTTATGATCGGGACGGATCGCAGGCGTTTCGATTTCGCAATGAATTCGATTGCGTGATCGCTTGTCGTGGCACGGAGCCCAACGAGTGGAACGACATCAAGGCCGACGCGAACGCCGCGAGTGTGTTGGCCGAGACTTCGGGCAAGGTGCATCGGGGTTTCAAGACGGAGGTCGACGATTTGTGGCCGATGCTCGAAACCGCATTGATGGACAATGACCAACCATTGTGGTTCTGCGGGCACTCACTCGGCGGTGCAATGGCGACGATCTGCGGCGGACGCTGTTTCTTGTCCCACATCAGCAGTAATCCGGAGGCGTTGTTTACCTATGGCAGTCCTCGCGTGGGCGACAAACGGTACATCAACTACGTCCAGCTACCCCACTATCGGTTCGTCAACAATAATGACATTGTTACCCGCGTTCCTCCGCCGTTCTTGGGATATCGGCATTGCGGGAGCGAAGTTTACATCGACCGAAATGGAAAACTCGCGAAGCTTGGGCTGGTTGGCAAACGGCGAGATCGGTGGCGTGGATTTTTTCGCGGATTGAAACAATGGAAGATCGATCACTTTTCTGATCATTCGATTCACCGGTACATCGAGGCGATTTTGAACGCAGCGAAACAAGACGAGCAGAAAGTCGCACAGGGCGGCGCAGCGGCAGTCGCCGCGGATGTCGCCAAGGTCCCCAAGAATCTTGTCGAAACAAGCGCGTCGCAATCTTCGGACCTGCCCCAAATGGAGCCAACCTCTTGAGCGATGTTCCCACGGATGATGGCCACGCGCGGATCGAGAACGGTTACGCAGAAATCGATGGTGTGCGGCTAAAACTGTCGCATCCCTACGAAGCGCCCGGGCAGTGGATTGGCCAGCAGGAATTGCTGATGCAGTTGCTGGCCTGCTGGATCACCGTCGACGATGCCGATCAGCCTTTGACGCCGCGGTTGATTGGATCGCCCGGAGTCGGCAAAACTCAACTGGCCATCGCCGCTGCGGCCGCACAGGGACGACCGCTGTTTATTTATCAGTGTACTGCCGACACACGCCCGGAGGACTTGTTGGTGACGCCGGTGCTCAGTCAGGGCGGCGAGATCTCCTACCACGCATCGCCGTTGGTTACGGCGATGATTGTCGGTGGCGTCTGCGTGTTGGACGAAGGCAATCGGATGAATGAAAAGTCCTGGGCATCGTTGGCACCGTTGTTCGACTATCGACGTTACGTCGAGAGCATTGTTGCGGGGATTTCGATTCACGCGGCACCGGAGTTTCGTGCGGCGGTAACGATGAATCAGGATGAATCGACTTTCGAGATTCCCGATTACATATTGAGCCGATTGCAACCGACCCTCCAGGTTGGCTTTCCCAACAAGCAGGACGAGATGGCGATTTTGCAGTATCACCTGCCCTTTGCGGAGTCGGAGATGCTGGCGATGACGGTCGAATTCTTGCAGGAGTCGCATCGGCTGAAGCTTGATTTCTCGCCCCGCGATGGGATCAATTTGCTGCGTTATGCACTCAAACGGATCGTGCAAGATCCCAGTCATCCGGTCAGTAAGGATGCGGCTTGGCAGGAGGCCTTGGCGATGTGCTTGGGCGAGGACGCGGTCGACTTGGAGACGCTGGCTCAACGTCGTCGCCGAACGCTCGGGGGGGATGCGGTCCCATTGGGACTAGCTGATCTGTTCTTCGATCCCGACGATCCGATGCATCCGGACCGTGATGAGGATGAAGAAGAGTTCTAAATCGACCAATCGGTCTTAAATTCTTTGGGTGACTCCCGCTGGCCCCTCCGGCATTGGCTCACCCCCCGGATTTGCACGCAAAAAAATGGATTATGCCGTATGGATGGCTCAGGCAACCGGTCTCGGATAGTCAATTTGACTCGCACAAGTGGACCTTGGATTCCGGTGTTCGGCCCGAAAACCCCTGCATTCGGGAACTTTTGCGGTCACGGACCGTCCAATGTCCCAAGCATCATTGTGGCCCAGCGGAACCCATGAGCTCAGCCAACCGGGGGGAGGCAGAGTTGTAAGTCTCACTAGCCGCATTGCCGTTACGACCACTGAAATTTCACCGTAGAGACACCGTTTATGAAGCTAAAAGAAGCAAGTATTTGCGGGTTTTTGGGGCGTAACTATACTCGGCGACTGTGTTTCGACTGCTGTCTGCGCTCGAACCATTACTCGTCATTTGCGACCAGATTCCACCCGTAATGAGTCATTGATTCGTTTCGGTTGGCTCCGATTACATTCACCCCACACTTGTCTGCACTTCGGCACGGAAATCGCCGCAGTAGAGGCATCGCTTTGAAGGTACGGTCTATGACCTCGCGCAAGCGAAAAAATACGACGCGCTCGTCCGAAATCACGCGTCGCACTCGTCGTCCTAAATCCGACAGTCCACGTAAGTCACGACGTCAACATCTTTTAGAGACGTTGGAGACTCGGCAGTTGCTCGCTGGCCCCCAGTTGATTGGGGTTCAGCCGAATGAGGGTGCGCTGATCGAGAACGGTACGCAGCGCGATACTGCGCCACGGGTTCTGACCTTTGGTTTTGACGAAGCGCAAGTCATCGACACCGCGACGATTCAGGATGGAAACGGAATTCGGATCACGCGCGCCGGCGAAGACGATGTGTTTAACACGACCGATGATGTCGTGATCAATCCAGGTTTGGTGACCCTGGGCGAAACGGATCAAAACGAAGTTGTCGTGCGGTTTGTCGAAGCGTTGCCCGATGACAAGTATCGGATCGAAGTATTCGGGTACGACGACGATGGTCAGGGGATCGTCGGCCTGAAGAACATCGATGGAGAATTCTTTGTTCCCAGCGATCCAGATCAACGAAGTGAAGTCATCGACTTTGAGCTGAAACTGGGTGCGTTGGTCGAATCGGTTGTGCCGCAGCCGGTGATTCGCCAAGCCGACGGATCGTTGGCTCAGAACCGCAACGAAATTGTTGTTTACTTCAACGAAGACCCGTTGTTTGTCGAAGACGACGCGACGGGCAATCCAACGGCGCGTTCGGCGGAAAACCCGCGGTTCTACCAGTTGTTGTTCACGCAAGAGACCGTTCGAACGACGGACGATTTCCTGTTCAATCCTGACGAAGTTGTCTATGACTCGGCCACACATACGGCCCGATTGTTTTTCAGTGACGACATCAACGATTTGCCCGGCATTCCACCTGGCGGTGGATCGTGGCGTTTGCGAATTGGTACCGCAGTCGATGACCGGGTCGACCTGATCTTGCCACCCGATGACGTGTTGGTACGAGCATCCGCGGTGACGGATTTTCAGCAGGATGGTTTGCGAGTCAGTTTCTTTAACCTGGCAATTGGTGAAGGCACGAGCGGTCGGACGGTTCGATTCGTCGACTCGGGCGCAGGTGGTGTGACAGCAAGCTTGGACGGCAACAACGACGTTGTGTTTGATTTCGGCGGTGCGACGGCGGAAGTCACCGATCTAGTGGATGCAGTTGCGGACAATCCCGCCGTCGCTGCCCTAATCGGAGTTTCCTTTTCGCTCGATGGCGTTGCCAACACGGGTGGCGATCGGATTGTGCCGGCAAGCGTTGTCGGTTCGCCCGCGTTAACGATGAGCGCCGTGGGGGATACGTTAGGGACGGCTTTGGACGTCGGCGTGTTTGGCGAATTCAACGCGTTAAAGAGCCAGGTTTTCCGAGAGTCGATCTCGCCGCAGCAATATGACATCGAATTGCCCGGTGGCCAGGACGACCCGGGGCACACCAGCGAAGTCCAGCACATCAACGCGGCGTTCGGAGCGGACACACTGAACGGCGTGACGGAAATCGCCTACAACTTCAAACGCTTCTTTGACACAGATACATTTGGTAATTCGTTCCAGAATCAAATCACCGCGCGGCAGAAGACACGGATTCGCGAGGCGTTGGGACTATGGGCTGCCGAGATCGGTGTTCAATTCCGAGAAACGCAGCAAGATGGCATTACGTTTGCGCTCGGTGATACAGCGAACCTGCAGGACCGTGTTGGAATTCCGGCCACGAACGTCTTTCAATTGGATGCCAGCGTTCGCGTCGACCCCGCCTTCGCTGAATCGGCTTTGGTTTTCAGCAACCAAGAAGTATTCGGTACGGCGTATGGCGAAGATTTCACGCGGAAAGCGGTTGCGGGCATTGGATTGTTGCTGGGGCTGAATCAGGCCGCGGATCTGTCACCGCCGACGATCATGAGTTTCAACACGGGGTACCTGGAGCGGACGATCGACGGTTTGAGCGATCTGGAACCGGTGTTCCCCAACAATGTTGATGTGCTGCACGGACAGTATGTCCATCGGCCCGACAGCAACGACATTGATTTGTATCGATTCGAAGTCGATTTGAACGATGCCGACAAGCAGGGTTTGTTGACGGCCGAGACGTTTGCCGAGCGGTTAGCAGATTCCAGTTTGTTAGACACGACCTTGACGTTGTTTCAGGAGGTCTCCGCTTCAGTAACGACCAACTTGGGCATCGGAACCAATCTCGAGATCGAAATCGAGTCGCTGGTGCCCGGCTTGAACGGCAACAATTCACGATTGGAATTTATTCAGACCGATCGTGTACCGTTTGATACGGCAGTGAAAATTTTGCCGGCATTCGATTCCACTGGAACGCAGGTGTCCAATGCGGTGATTGTGGACGTTCCCCGTTTGGGACCCAATGTCACGACCGTTACGGCAGGGATGGTGGTGGATGCAATCAATGACAATCCGTTCTCGAGTTCGATTTTCCGAGCGGCGATCACGACCGGTAACGCCGGGATGGATATCAGTGGCGGTGGGTTGAGCTATTCGCCACTGCTGCTTGACGGTGGCGGGCTACAGCAACTCAGTCGCAACGACGATTACTTTGGCGAAGATTCACGTTTGATCGCTTCCCTGGGCGAAGGCGTCTACTACTTGGGCGTTGCGGCGAGTGGCAACGATCAGTACGACCCCACCATCGCTGACAGTGGTGTTGGCGGACGCACGCAGGGTCTTTACGAATTGCACCTGAAATTTGAACCTCAGGTGGATGAAGTCGACGTGATCCGTGATTTGGATAACGATCGAGTTGATGTTCCAGGAACGGCTTTGGACGGCGACGGCGACGGTGTTCCCGGCGGTGCGCACAATTTCTGGTTCCAAACGCGGCCGCTCAGTCGAATCATCAATTTTACCGACAGTGGTGATGCGATCACGGCGGGTCAGACGGTTACGATCGTTGGAGCCAGCGGCGTAACGCGGACATTTGAATTCGTTCCCACCGGTGGATCGCCGCGTCCGGGCAACATCGCGGTGACATACAGTCCCGGCGGAACGGGTTTTCCAACGCCTCCGGGGAACCTGGCTAGTTCGCTGCAAGCGGCGATCAATGCACGAATTGGCGAAACCGGTGTGTCTGTGGTTCGTAGCGGCACGACGTTGGAATTCAGCGGCGAACGCAGCATGAATTTCTCGACGGGTTTCCGGGGTGCCGACGCCCTGGGACGCAACATCTTTGTTGACAAGACAGCGGGCCCGCAGGCCGATGGTAGTTTGGCGCGACCGTTCAATAACATCACGAATGCAAATGTTGCCAATGCATTCGGTAGTGCAATCGAAGGCGACATCGTACGGATCGTCGGCAACGGTGGTTTGGACAATGACATTCGCACCGAGGCGGATAACTTCAGTTACAAAATCGGTGTTGCCGATACCGGTGGCGTGACCTTGGAAGACGGCCGGAATATGGAGGTCCCCAAAGGCGTTACGACAATGATCGACGCCGGGGCGGTCTTTAAACTCCGGAACTCGTTTATCGGAATCGGCAGTAGTACTGTTAACGTCGACCGCAGCGGCGGCGCGTTGCAGGTGCTCGGTACACCACGGTTGATTCAGCTAAGTGTCGCCGGGCAGGCGGTTGCCACCACACTGATCAGTGGCGAAAACGTTGCCGCGCCAGGCTACGACGATGGCAGCGTGATCTTTACCAGCTTGCGTGACCGCGATGCGGATGTGCAGGCTGCCGGCAATAGCGTTCAGGCCGCGCCGGGCAACTGGGGTGGGCTGATCTATCGCCGCGATATCGATCAAAGCGAAGGACGCCGTGATTTAGAAGACGAAGGGATTTTCCTGCAACGAGTCAATCACGCCGAACTACGTTATGGGGGCGGTAGCGGTGTCCTGATCGATTCGGTTCAGCAGTTGGTCAATCCAATTCAGATCGTGAACATGCGACCGACGGTCTCGTTCAACGAGATCACTCAAAGCGCCGATTCAGCGATCAGTGCTGCTCCGAATAGTTTCGAGGAAACCAGTTACCAGGCACCGAGATTCCAACAAGCGGGTTCGTTTACCGCCGACTACGATCGTGTCGGACCTGAGATCCACAACAACCAATTGATCGACAACAGTATCAATGGTTTGTTCATCCGTGCGACGACGACACCGACGACGGCTCCCAAGGATTTCACTGTTGCTGGTCGTTTTGACGATATCGATGTGGTTCACTACGTCGCGGAGAATCTGGTCGTTTCGGCATCGCCAGGTGGTTCGATCGCGGATGGATTTGCCCCGTCGATGTCGCTTGTGTCAGGTCGAGTTTTGGCTGGCGGGACGTTGCCTGTGGCCACCTATCAATACAAGATGACGTTCGTCGATCGTGACGGATTTGAATCGCTTGCGAGTCCCGGCACGTTTGACATTGTTGTTGGCGCCGCCGACTCCAGTGTCGAACTGACTTCGCTGCCGCAAGTTGCGTCGGACAGCGTTTACGTATCACGGCGTCTTTATCGCGCGGTGGCGTCGGCGACTCCTCAATTCACGTTGGTAGCCGACCTTGATGCGTCATCAGCCGGATTCATTGATCGCGGAACCAGTGGTGATTCGATTCTCGACTTGAACCGTGCCGGCGTTCGTGGACGACTGGATGCATCGTTGGTGATGGATCCGGGCCTGATCATGAAGTTCCGAGGGGCCCGCATCGAATTGGGTCAGGGCACTCAACTGTTGGCCGAAGGCTTGGGTAGTAATCCAGTCGTGTTCACCAGTTCGTTGGATGACCGGTTTGGTGCCGGTGGAACATTCGATACCAACAACGACAACGAGACGATCACCGGCGCAGCGGTGCCGCAGCGGGCAGATTGGTCGGGTATCTACGCCGGCCCAACATCGTTCGTCAGTTTTGACAATGTGCAACTGTCTTATGCCGGCGGAATCAGCCTGCTCGAAGGCGGTTTGGCACGCGGTTTCTTGCCGCTGGAATTGCAACAGGCCGAGGGCCGAATTACCAATTCGCGATTCGAATTCAACGACGCTGGTCAAGCTGGAGCCGGGCCGCAAGGCCGATTTGGTCGTCTGGCGATCACGCCCGCGACGATCATGGTTCGCGGTAGCCAGCCGATCATTGTTGGTAACACGTTCGTGGATAACCGTGGTTCGATTATTGACATTGATATCGAATCGATGGGCGGAAATTACCGGGTCGATTACGGTCGTCAGACCGGTGACATCGATCGTATCGCTGTCTTGGACGACAACTTTGGACCGATGATCCGGTTCAATCGCTATCTGAATGACCCAACGTCCGGTTCGCAATTGTCCGGACTGGAAGTTCGCGCGGGGACGATCACGACCGAGACGGTGTTTGACGATACGGATATCGCACACTTGGTGTTTGACAACATCGAAGTGGGCAATTTTCACAGCAGCGGTGGTCTGCGACTGTTGAGCCGTCCCGATGAGAGTTTGGTCGTCAAGTTCACCGGTTCGGGTGGTCCCAACAGTGCGACGCAGGGAACCGGCATCACGGCGACCGGGTCACCCAGTAGCATCGATGATCGAATCGGCGGAATGGTCCACGTGATCGGATTGCCAGGTGCACCGGTCATCCTGACCAGTTTGGACGATGATGGTGCCGGCGCCGGACTGAAACCGGACGGTTCGCAATTCACCGATCACGACGGCGATGGAATCAATTCACGCCCGTTCGCGAATGATTGGCGCGGCATTTTGCTGGACCAGTACAGCAACGACTACAACATTCCGGTGCTGCCGGAATTGGAATTGTCGACAGAAGTCGCACCGGGATTGAATTCGACCGTCGAAAACGCGCAGTTCTTGGGTGAACTTGCTCAGAACCTCTCCACCGGCGATCACGTACGCCGGCTTGGATTCGAGGTTCAAGGTTACCTGAGTGGTAAGACCGACGTCGATGTCTACAGCTTTATCGGCTCACCAGGGACGGAAGTTTGGGTGGACGTTGACCGGACCAGTTTTGGATTGGACACGGTGGTCGAGTTGTTGGACGAAAACGGTCAAGTGCTCGCTCGCAGCGACAACAGCTTTGCAGAAACCGCCTTCGGATCGCCCGAACCGGTCACGATTTTGGATCCCGATTTAGAAGGTGTCACAACGTCGTTGCAAGCCGGCAATGAGCAGTACACCGATCGTGGTGTGTTCGGGCTCTATGAAGACTTTGGTTCGACCAACATACGCGATGCAGGGATCCATTTCCGATTGGCCGGAAACGCGTCGGATCCCAACGCACGAAGTGTTTACTTTTTCCGTATTCGCAGTGCGTCGGTGAATCCGGACGATGCTCAGGGCGGGATCACCGGTGGTGGTTATCGTTTCCAAGCACGATTGGTCGAAGAACAAGAATTCCCAGGTAGTGTCGTACGCTTCGCCGACATCCGCTACGCCAATCATGGGATTCACGTTCAAGGCCTGATGAGTTCGTCGCCGCTGTTGGGCGAGGCCCAAGAGAATGAAGCGGCGGATTTCCGTGCTAACAATAACACTCCTGTCGGCACGACTCCTGGCCAAGGCGGTCAGTACTTGGGGAATCTGGTCAACAACAACAGCAATGTGATTAGCGTTGGCGGATCGTTGGGATCAGCCGGCGACGTCGACTTTTATCAGTTCGAGATCGATTATTCGATCGGCGGCGGGATTCAATCGACGGTCTTTGATATTGATTATGCCGATGGGTTTAATCGACCCGATACCAACATCAGCGTGTTCTACGATGGTGACGGATTGCCGGTCTTTGGTGACGACGGCAGTTTCTTGCCACGTTTGGTTTTCTTTGGCAGCAGCAGCAACGTCACCGATGATATGACCAGTCCCAATGGCGAGGATAGCGCGATTGAAAAATTGCTGCGTGGATCCATCTCCAATGGCGACCCGTTTATCGGTCCAGTGGCATTGCCCGAAGGTGTCTACTACGTGGCGGTCTCGTCGGCTGGTGTGACGCCAGCGGAACTGGTTGGCAATATTCGCGAGCCGATCAATTCAGTCGATCGAATTGTCGAAGACCGAATCGACAGAAATAATCCCGAGACACCCAGCACCGCAAACGGACCCGTTGTTCCGCAAATATTCACCGATGCAAGTTTGGTGGGATCGGGATTCACGATTGATTCGGACACGACGGTCGGTCACGGAAAACCGGATCACTTTGACGGTACAACCGGCCCATCGTTCTTCAACGGTGCACCGCGGATTCCCGAGCTGACCATTGCCGGTGGATTTGACGCCGAAGACGACATTCTGACTGCGATTCCCTTTACGACGAATTTGGACTCGGTGGATTGGTCACTGGATGATGACTTTGACATTGGTGGTTTCGGTTCGGAGTTTACCGCGACAACGATTCCTCACATCTCGGTCGTTGGGAATCTGCAGAACGATCCGGCTGACTTTTATCAGTTCACGATTCCCAATACTGGATCAAATCTGTCCAAGCGAGTCATCTTTGATATCGATGATGGCTACAACATGCTGGCCGATTTCGATGATGACGGTGACCCACTGACGCCGCCGGTCAATTTTGATCAGAACAGTGTCGACACGACACTGGTGATTTTGCGGGAGGATCCGGCAAATCCAGGCACGCTGCAGTTGCTGCAGACGGTGACCGACGATTTCACATCGACCAATGGTGCGTCGGGTAGTAATTCGGCACTCGATCCGTTCCTGAGTACGTTCCTGGCTCCCGGTAACTATTTCGTTGGGGTGTTAGAAGAAGGCACGACGTTGACGTTTGACGCCAACGGCGTGACATCGGCCAATGCGGCGGTGACCGGTGGTCAACAGGGTTACACACTGCACGTTTCGATCGAAGATCACGTGCTGCCGCCCAATTCGTTTGTGCTCAGCCAAGGCGAGGAAGTCCTGGAGTTTGATCGTCAACAGAATACGAACTCGGGAATTATCACCAGCGAATCATTTGACCTGGCCGGATATGTAGCCGCCGATCTTCCGACGCTTTACTTCAACCGACTCTTCCAGCCTGTGCCAGGCGGGGGTGGAACTCCCAGCGACACCGCGACACTGACAGTTTTGAGTGATCAAAACCCAAGTGGTACTTTGCTCCATACTTTCAGTAGCGATACGACGCCGGGCAGCCCGGACCAGTGGAAACAAATTCGACTTTCGCTGGGTAGCTTTGCGGGTAATACCGGAGTGCAATTGCGAATCGAATACACCACCAATGGTCAGGTGGCGGATTCGAGTCCAGGTAGTACAGAAGTGGGACTGCGACTGGATGACTTCATTGTTGGCTTTGCCGAGCGCGGTGAGACCATTTTTGGCGCCGCATCGAACCCCAGCTTCGTCGGAACAGGCTTTGGCGCGGTTTCGGGAGAATACCAAGCGGAGATTCGCTTGGGCACCGATTTTGCCACGGCCGTGGGTGGTGGCAACACTCGCTTGGACGCAAGTTTTGATACCAATGACCGACACGCACGTGCCGTCACCATGGTTGCTCCCGATGGGATGCAGATCAGCAACGGCGATACGTTCGTGATTGGCGATGGTGCATCGAATCAAGTGTTCGAATTCACCACCAATGGTTCGGTGACGTTTGGCAATACTCCGGTTCCATTCGTTGCGACCGATACTCCCAGCGACATCGCGGCCTCGATCCGCAACGCAATCAATAGCCAAACCGTGATCGCGATCGAAGCGGCCACATCGGGTGGATTGGATACGGGGACGCCGACCGACGGTCGATTGGCGCTGAGCGGTAATACGACCGGTAGCTTTGATCCGATCGCGTCCATCCAAGCGGCGCCCGGTGCGGGTGCGGCGTTGGCAACGGATGCCGATGGCAATCTGTTGATTCCGGCAATTTTGCACGATGGTCGCGGTGACGGAAACTTCCTGCGTACCCAGGGCCAAGTGATCGTCGAACACAACGTGATCAGTGACGTTCGCGGAATTGGCATTTGGTCTGAACCAGGCACACGCGATGTCAGTCCGGCACACAACCTGACCGATCCGTACCTGGAAGCGGTCACGCTGGGTAATAGTTACCCTGGTGCGGTTCGCAATTTGCCAACCTTGAATACGAGCGTGTTGGGTGGCTTGGCACCTGGGATCGTGATTCAAAACAATACGATCGATCAAGCGGAATACGCCGGTATCAAGATCGATGGCGAGATTGCACCTTGGGCGATCGCACCACCAAGCGGCGACTTCATCACCGACGGTTCGATCTTTGTGATTGATGCTGCCGGTACACGGGTTGTCTTTGAATTCGAAGACATCGGCGAGGGTGCCATTCCGGCACCTCAACAACCTGTCTACGGCAGTGGTACCGATGGTGGTGATGGTGTTCGCGATGGTCACGTGCCGGTTTATTATCGCCAGACCGACCAGAACGCTGCTTCGCCTTATCGTGGGCGAACGACCGAGTACACCGCGTTAGAAGTTGCCAGTTCGATTCGTGCATCGATTCAGGGCAGCATCCTGATGAGCAACAACATGGTGGAACTGGTCGAAGCCCACTTGGGGCCATCATTGATTGATCCCGCGTTGGGTTTTGGCGTCGATTTCTTGCAGCCAGCGGTTTACATCCCTGGCGCTAGTTTTGTCCACGTCTTTGACGCCGAGGTCCAGGTCTTCCAGACGCCGATCTACGAAGCACCGCAGCCATTTGCTCGCATCGTCAATAACACGATTTACGGTAACGATGGTACCGAATCCAATTTCGTCCAAAACGCGCAAAGCGAGCCAAGTGATTTCTTGTCTCAAGCGATTGATACCAACGTCGGTAGCAGCCATCGCGATCCTTATCGCCAAACCGCAACGCTCGGTAATAACACGGGGCCGCTAGCGGGTGCCGGTGACGTTGATTTTTACCAAGTGCACTTGGAAGTCGGCGATCGATTGATTGCGGATATCGACACGCTTAACGCAAATGTTGGTGCGGGCATTCCCGAAGGCCCCGATACGGTGCTGCGGATCTTTAACTCCAGCGGAATCGTGCAATCGTTCCAAGATGCCAACGACGTGACGCAAACGATCAGCGACAATGCGATCGCACCGAACTATTTAGATCCCCAGTCAAACGCGAGTGCTGGCACAGGTACTGGTGCTGATGCCAACAACACGCGTGACCCGTTCATCGATTTCACTGCTCCCAAAACGGGAACCTATTACGTCGGTGTCAGTAGCGCCGGCAACAACGACTACGATGCCTCGTCGCTCAGCGGACGCGTGTTGGGCACCGGTGGGACCGGGGACTACACGATCGGATTGGAAGTCTATGCACCGCGATCGTTCGTGATCAGCGGTAACAACGGTAGCGGTTTGCTGGAGAATCCACCCAATCACGGTGCCGAATCAGACCGCACCGGGATGCGGGGCTCCGATGTGATTGGGACTACCTTTACGATCACACAAATTCCGGATGTCGATGACGCATTGCCGCAAAGTGATGGCACCAACGAAATCGAATTTCTGTTTGATCCTGGGCCTTATCGCGTCCTGGGGACGGGGCAGGTAACTGTTTCGGTTCAACCGGCGTACCGATTGCCCGACATCATGGTCGCGATCGAAACGGCTTTGACATTGATCGTCAATGGCCGGGCGGTCATTCCGAATGGTGGAGCGATCACCCCAGGCGATGCAGCGGCGGTTGGTGGACCGAGCGGCGCGGGCCAGGGTATCGTTGACAATCCGCTTCTTTACGCACCGGATTTCAATACCAGCGGGTTCGGCCACTCAATGTTTATCGGTTCGACCGAGCAATATGTCTTTGTCGAGAAGATCGCTGAAATTGAATTGAGTACTGGTGCGGCAGCAGCCGGATTGAAACTCGATCCTTTACCAAACCGTGATACCGATCAACCGATCAACGAAGCCGGTGTGGTGGTCGCAGGCGGAGCGAGCCCGACATTGCTGAACAACGTTTTCTTGAATCTGCACGAGAGCGTTTATCGCGAAGAGACTCGTTTTGACGGATTTGGAACGACCAGTCGTGGATCCGACCAGCAGCCCAAGCCGATGGAAGTGATCGTCGTTGCGTCGATCTTCCAACACGACGAAACGAACATGACCCAGTTCAATCAGGACATGGTTCAGTTCGCCAATCGTGGTACGGGGCTGACGACGTCGGCGGCACCCAGCAATATCAATGGCGGCTCGGATGACTTCAATGTCACATTGGGCGGTGGTGATCCCGCGGTGCAGTTTGCCGAGGGTGGGAATTTTCAACCCGACTTTGCATCGATCTTGATTGATTCGTCGGTCAACTCGTTGGTCGAACGTGATGCGCTGGTCAACTTAAAGAACTCTGTCGGGTTGCCCATCAGCAATGTTTTGGCTCCCGACCTGGACGTGGCCGGAATTCTGCGGGCGGACAATCCTGACTTCGCACCTCCGGGCGGAATTGGTGCATCGGTGTTCAAGGACCGTGGTTCGAATGAACTCGCGGACTTTGTCGGGCCCGTTGCCATTGCCGAAGTTCCTCGTGACAACGATGCCGAAGGAATCGACTCTGATCCGGCTGTCAGCTTTATCAATCTGACCCGGGGTGTATACGAAGAATTCCGCGTTCAGTTGCGAGACACCGGTGATGCATCCGATCCGTTTGCTGGAATTGGTATCGATGACGCGACTGTCGTCGTGCCGGAAATTCCTGGGGTTCGGCCAACCGGATCGAACGTGTCGTTGTTCGAAAACGAACGGTTGCTGGTCGAAGGCATCAATTACACGTTTAACTACGACGAAACCAAGAACATTATCACGCTGACACCGTTGGCGGGGATTTGGAAAAGCGATCGCGCGTACCGAATCGCATTGAACAATCAGGATCAAACGGTCTTGATCGCGTCGGATCCTGCCGGCATCCAAGACGGCAGCCAGTTCGCGATCACCGATACCAACGGTGGAACCGTCGTATTCGAATTCGAAACCGGTTATCAGTTGTTGGTGCCCGAACCGATCACGTTGATCATTCCGCGCGAAGGAACCAATTCGGGAGGCGTTCGCGACGGGGACATTTTCCAGATTGACGACGGTGTCAATCCGATCGTGGTATTTGAATACAACAGTGACACGGCGAAGCTGCCCAACACGGTTGCCGTTCCATTGCCTAACACGCCGACGCCATTGGATCCCGATGCGATCGATCCGTTTTTGAATCAAATTGCGCTGGACACGCAGGCAGCGATTCAAGCCCAAGTCGATGCGGGGAATTTGAACTTGGATCTGGATGTGGTCGATAACCGCGTCATCATCGGAGCCGAACCCGGTACAACCGCTCGCACGTCCGGCAGTGGACTGCTGCAGGCGGCGAGAACGATTGGATTGGACGTGCCGGCGGCCGGATCCGATCCGATCAACGGCGTCCGCAATGGCGAGACGTTTGTGGTCAGCAACGGCGTCACGTCGATTACGTTTGAGTTTAATGACGCCTCCGCGGCGGTAACCCCGGGCAATACGCCGGTGGACATTAGCGGTGTTGGCACACTGACAACCAACGAAGTCGCCATTGCGATTGTCCAGGCTGTTTCCGCGTCGCCATTGGGGATCGATCCCCAGATCATCGGATCGACGGTTTACTTGAACCTGCCAACTTCGGGATCCGCATCGGTCACCGGTGGACAGCTCACTGTGGTGGGCGTCAGTCGAACTCCGACTGACGGTGACACCGTGGTTGTGACACCCGATGATGGAACCGCATCATTGGTGTTTGAAGTCAATCGAACGGACGAACCGGACGCACTTGGAGTGCCGATGGACGACGGTGTCGCGCCGGGTAACATCGCCATCAATATTGATCGCTTGACAACGGCCGACGAATTTGCCGCGCTGGTTGCCAATGCGATACAAAGTGAAGTCATCAGTGGTCTGAGCCCCAACGACATCCAGGTTGTCTCCGGTGGGCTGCTGACAATCGGTGGGGAGCAAGGTTTGGGATTGGCCGTGACCGGTACATCCCTGGAAGTGGTCGGTGCACCCGATGTCACCGGGGCTTCGACGATTCAAGTCTTCGGTCCACTGTTGTTGAACATGCCTCCGGTTGGTGGCGGATCGATTACCAGCGGCGAAGTTTTGATCTTGAGAGACGACTTCGGCAGCGATGTGTTGTTTGAATTCGTCAACAATCAAGGCGGCGCACAGTTCTTTGACGGTGGGTTCAATCAAGATGGCACGCAACGGCCTGTTTCCGTCGTCGTTGCCTACAACAGCTTTGACGATCCCAACACCATTGCCACCACTTTGGCAGGCATCATTAACGCACAAGGTATCGGGCTGACGGCAGTCAGTACGGGAACCGGACAGGTTGCCTTGGGTCGCATCGACGCGTCTCGAGTGAATACCGGCGGCGATCTTGCTAACGGGATCCCGGGCATCAGCCAAATCACGGTTCAGCGTGGCATTGTTTCCGATGGCGAAGTTTTGACGATCCGTCAAGGCACGACGCAAGTCAGTTTTGAGTTCGAAGAAGCGACGACCGGCGGCGGTGTTAACACGCCCGGGAATATTGCCGTCGCATTCCAAGCCGGTAGCACCGTCGGCGACGTTGCCAACAGTTTGGCTGCCGCGATCAATAACAACGCGGGCAACTTGCGGGTGTTCGCGGTTGCCGAGTTGGATTCTTTGGGCGTACCTACCGGACAGGTCATATTGAATGACATCCCCGGTACGGTCGTTGACGTTACCCAAGCACCGACGCTCAACGTGATTGGTGTTCCGGGCGGTGCCATTCCAGTTCGGATTTCACCTGCTTTTAGCGCGACAGAAGTCAAACAAGCGATGTTGATCGCGCTCAATTCGATCAACACACCCGGACAACCGCCTGCGACAACGTTGTCGGCCCAAGATCGTGGTGGTGCGACGTTGTTCGTTCAGAACGGAACGATCTTCACCGGTGAAGGAATTACGACCTACTTCTTGCCGGCGATCAAGGATTTGTCTGGCAATAAACTGGAAGCCAATCGTGACGATTTGACGACCCAGTTCACGATTCTGATGCCGACGGTTGGCTTGGATTTCGGCGATGCTCCTGATCCGGTCGCGCAAGTCCAAGGGCGTTACCCGACGCTATTGCGACATGATGGTCCCCGTCATGTTGTCGACCCGACGTTGACGTTGGGCAGTTTCATAGATGTCGATCTGAACGGACGCCCGGTCGCGCAGGCCAACGGCGATGATAATGTCATCTCCATCTCCGACGTTGGTGATCTGTTCACGACCAGTGTGGACCAAGGGGTCGCCAGTATCCTGATTAACGCCGCAGCGATCGAGGGCAGCGATGGACAGACCATCACGATCAATACGGGTGTGGACATCGCGACCTTGGAAGTCGACTTGGACGGAATCTTTGACGAAGACAACTTCGCTATTCGTCCGTTGACCCCGCGTACGGTAGCAACAGTCGCCCAAGCCATCGTGGATGCGATCGCTGAAAGTCCGTTGCGTCCGGCCAGTGTTTCGATCGATGGCGACACCGTACGTGTTAACTCGGACGACGAAGACGGTGTGGACCTGACCAGCTTTATCAATCCAACAGGTGTGCTGAACAAGAACGTCCAAACGCCGATTAGCGTCACCGTCACCGGTGGCGGTGTCTTGGAAGCTTGGGTCGATTTCAATGCCGATGGCGACTGGGATGATCCGGGTGAACAAATCATCGACGTCACCACACCAGGTGCCATTTTCAGTGATACCGGATCGGGCGTCCAACGAGTCTTTACGATCACGGTTCCGGCGACCACGCCGGTTCCCCCGGCACCATTGACGACGTACGCTCGATTCCGTGTCTCGCGCGAGGGTGACTTGGATCCAACGGGATTGGCACTCAGCGGTGAAATCGAAGATTACGCGATGCTGGTGTTGCCCGGCGCTCCGCCGACTCTGACTGATGCCCAGGCCAATCGCACTTTTACGGTTCGTGAAGCACCCGATTCGCTCGCCGCGTTGGACGTTGATGGTACCTTGTCGCCAGAGACCACCAACGACAATGGTTTGCTCGAGGGTGTTGCGGATCCGCAGGGTGACGGCGTCGAAATCTACCCCGATGATGTCGGGGTTCGGACCCTCTTTGCTGACAGTGATCCGACGGTCGTTGCCGGTGTGTTGACACTGGCAAAGGAAGGTACCTTTACGTTCATTCCGGAGGAAGATTTCAACGGTACGACATCCTTTACCGCTCGCGTTACCGATACCCAACCGTTCAATCCCGCGTCACAGCTTGTCAACAACCGACCAATCACAGCGACGATCGTTGTGACGCCGATCAATGATCCGCCGTTTACGCTCTCACAGGACGTGGTTGTCAGTCGCGAGATTGACGAAGACATCGTTCAGATCTTCACCGCCGCGGAGTTGATTGATCCGTTCTACCAGCCCGGTCCTGCCAACGAATCTGATCAGCCGCTGATCATTCAGTCGGTCAGCAGCGCGGTTAACGGGAATGGAATGAGTAACGAAGGTGGCGTCGTCGAAATCATCAACGGCGGTACCGCAGTCCGGTACACGCCTAAATTGGACTTCAACGGCAGCGTGGACACGTTCACCTATATCGTCGCCGATGTTCCACCATCGGGTCAGTTGGTGCGGTCCGCTGCGGTACCCGGCACCGTGTCCATCACGGTCAACGCCGTGAATGATGATCCGCGTGCCCGCGACGATGCGTTCCCATCGACCCAGGAAAACACACCGCTGTCGATTCCAATCAACGGCATCGATATCAATAATCCTGGGATTCTTGATAACGATACAGCCGGACCCGATGACGAGATCGCGACACAGACGATCGAGCTGAAAGACCCTGCCGTCCAATTCGGTACCGTCAACGGAGTTCCAGTGAAAACTTCGTTCCAGGGAGGAACGATCCAGTTCATTAATGGTGCGTTGCAATACGATCCGCCACCCGGATTCAGCGGAACCGATAGTTTCTCGTACACGATTGTCGATTCAAATGATCCACCGGGCGAGGCGGTTGGTACCGTGCTGATCAATGTCGGCGGCGTCAATGACGTCCCCGCATTTATCGGAATCAACGGCGACTCGGCCCGTCAGTCGCTCAGCTTCGACGAGAGTAAAGAAACGCCGCAACAGTTTGTGTTCAATCTTGCCACATGGTTCCGTGATCCTGAGGGCGACGTATTGACGTTTAGCGTCAGTTCGGGCAACCCATCGATTGTGACGGCGAGCGAGGAAAACGGCATTCTGACGTTGGTGTTGCCATCCTTCCGATTCGGCACGACGAACTTGTTCATCGATGTCTCCGACGGCAACGGCGGCGATATTACGACGCGTGTTCCCATTACGGTCGTCAACGGCCAGGATCCACCACAGCGAGATCGCTCACTTGATCCGTTGACCGGAGTCGAAGATCAAAATGTGATTGTCGACTTGCGTTCGGTATTCTCCGATCCGGACGGCGACCGACTTGATTACAAGGTTGTCGCTATCGATGGGCTGATCAATCCGACCGATGCACAGATCGCGCAGCATCCGCTGATTCAATCGATCGCATTTGTCGGCGATGACATGATTATCACGCCGGATGCCAACCAGTCGGGTTCGGTAGAAATCGAGATCAGCGCGGAAGACGACCTAAGTGAAGTTCGTGATACGTTCACGCTGACGATCACGCCAGTCGCCGACGCGCCGATCGCTCGAGGCGATGCCTACAACGTTCCCGTCGGTGCGTTGCTGCAGATTTCCAATCCCGCCGACGGTCTGCTGCGTAATGACACCGATGCGGATGGAAATCCAATCACAGTCGAATTGCCGCTATCGACGACGACACAGTTCGGCACGTTGAACGTCGCCAGTGACGGCACCTTTACCTATCAGAACAATACTGGATCTGTCGGGACCGTCGATTCGTTCCGATACAGAACGATCGATTCGACCGGACTGCGGAGTGCCGAGGTGGTGGTTTCGTTAACGCTGAACCAGTCGCGATATCAAAATCCGATCAAAGATCTGGAAGGAGACGTGACGGCCGATGGTGTTATTTCGCCGGTCGATGTTCTGCGGGTCATCAATTTCTTGAGTCTCAACGGTACGACGCCAGTC
>JABDKS010000704.1 GCA_013002105.1 Pirellulaceae bacterium
CCTCTGAAATGGTCACCGCACGCGCAGGATGGTGGCGGTCCGCGCGTGTCCGGAAATCCTGAGACTCAGATTGCACGACTAGCGATGTGGGATGACAACGCGGACAAAATCGTGCAGACGAATCATCCCAATATGCGGCAAATGGTGTTGGACCGTGATTTGGACGGCAAGGAGGACGGTGGGTTTTCGCGAATGTTGGATTACATGGATGTGATCGAAGTGCATCCACCCGAAGCTATTTTTCGTGACAGTGGCAGCTACAAGGATGACAAAGATCGGGATAAAAACCGGATGCTGCCTTGGATGGCGTTGATCAAGAGCGGTCGTCGGATCCCGGGCGTTGTCAACACCGATGCCCACTACAACTGGCACGGCAGCGGTTGGCTACGCAATTGGATTCGCAGCGACACGGATGACCCAGCGAAAATTACGGTGGCGAACATGATCGAAAATCTAGAGCGCGGCCGCGTGATCATGTCGACTGGCCCGTTCATGACTGTCCAGTTGCACCACCAAGATCTGCCGCAGCCCGGTCAGATCGGTGACGTGGTGAACGTCGCCGGTGACGGCGAGTTGGCAGTGCGGGTGCAGTGTCCGAATTGGTTGGATGTCAATCGTGTGGAAGTGTTCGTTGATGGTGAATTGCAAGCAGACTTGTCGCGAACCCGCGCGCAGAATCCGGATTCGTTTTCCGATCAGGTGGTGAAATTTGACCAGCGGTTACCCATCGACTTGAAACCTGGTTCGTTCGTGATTGTCGCCGCCATCGGCGAAAAGTTGCAGCTCGGTCGCGTGATGGGCGAGCAGTACGGCAAACGCGTGCCTGTGGTGGTCAGCAATCCGATCTATATCGGTGGAGATCGAGCCGGAAAACCAGCAGAGTAGTTCCGAGTCGGGCTGGTAGGAAATCGATTGATTTCCCACCAAGTCTTCGCCAAGATCGCCGGCAAGCGAGCGAATAGTGGTCAATTGACGTGTTTTGCCGGGATCGCTGAAGTTATCGATCTGCAAAACGGGTTGGTTGGAGTGGTTGCCAATGGCCCCACGGTGGCCGATCAACGACAATGATTGTGGGTTAGCTGTGTCAAAAGTTTTTGTGTGACAATGCCATGGGTCAATTGAAATCGAGCATCGGCGGCGCCCTGCGATGGGGTTGGTTCGGGTTTTTGTTGCTGCTGGCGTTCAGTTATTTGGTGGCGGGTTTGTCGACCACTGACAAAACAAATTCGTCCGCATCCCGTTTTGCATCCACGTCGGATTCCGATCCCGACGTTTCGGTAGTTGATTTGGATCAGCAGGCCGAGGACCTCCGGTTGGCCGTCGCGAAAGTGGACGAAGCACGGGAACGCCAGTTGGAGAAGCAGGGACTGCAGGCGGCACCGATGGCCGATTGGTTGACGGTCTGTCGCCGGATGTCGCTCGCACTGGTGGGCAATGGTTTGTCGCTGGAGGAGATTCGGCAGTTGGAGCAGTTGCCGGAATCTAAGCGGGTGACGGCCCACATGAATGCGCTGCTGGGCGATTCGCGCTATCATCATTACTGGGGCGAGCGTTGGACACGGTTCCTGGTCGGGACCGACAACGGGCAGTTTGTCCTGTATCGCCGACGTCGTTTTCGCGTTTGGCTGGCCGAAGTGTTTGCCAATGATTGGCGGTACGACCAGATGGTTCGTCGTTTGATCACCGCTGAGGGACTGTGGACGGATCGACCGGAAGTCAATTTCTTGACCGCCACGTTCGACAGCAACAATGGTCAACCCGATCCGGTACGTCTGGCGGCGCGGACGTCGCGAGCGTTTCTTGGATTACGGATCGATTGTTTGCAGTGCCACAACGATTTTTTGGGCAACGTCAACCTGGGCGATGTCGATGAACCACGCGAAGGACTGCAGACCGATTTTCATCAATTGGCTGCATTCTTTACGAGTGCAAAGACCAGTGGCTTGCAGGGCGTGAAATCAGGCCAGCCCGATTACAAGTACAAGTATTTGGACGCGACCGAGGAAGTCGAGGTCGAGCCGGCGGTGCCCTATTCGCCCGAGTTGTTACCCGATCAGGGGAACGTACGCGATCGACTGGCACGTTGGATTACGCATCCGGACAACCGGCAGGCCGCGCGTTCGGCGGTCAGCCACGTTTGGGCGTTGATGTATGGCCGATCCGCCGTCAACTCGGTGGACAATTTGCCGTTGGACGAGGAAACGACGCCGATGTTGGAGGCGCTGACCGATGACTTCATTGCCAATGGATTCGATATTCGTCGTTTGATCCGTTTGATCGTCTACTCGTCGGCGTTTCGCGCCGAGAGTCAAGCTGACTTTGAAATCACCGAGCAGCATGAAGATGCTGGAGCAGTATTTCCGCTCGTGCGACTGAGACCGGAGCAGATGGCGGGCGCGATCATTCAGAGTGCACGTATCAAATCGGTTGATCGCGAGTCATCGTTGTTTGTGCAGTTGCAAAAATTCGGCGGCATGAATGATTTCATTTCCCGATACGGTGATGTTGGCGAAGACGAATTTAGCACCGAGAGTGTTACGATCACTCAGCGTCTGGTCATGCTCAATGGGAGCATGATTCGCGATATCGTCAATTCCAATCCGATCTTGAACGCTTCGGCACACATCGACATGTTTGCCAAAGACAACCAGCATGCTGTCGAAATCGTTTACCTTTGCGTTTTGAATCGTTATCCCAGCGACGTCGAGCGGGAACACTTTGTGGGCCGGTTGGAGACGGCGAACCGGCGGAGCACTGCGATTGAAGACTTGTTTTGGGTTTTACTCAACAGCACCGAACTGGCTTGGAACCACTGACATGAATTCGTCAATACGCACTGGCGGAAAAGGGTGCAGGTGGAAAACGACGCGCAAGCGGAAAAGGGGTCAGGCCCCAATAGTGCGAAGCACCCTGCGGGCCGCTAGCGGCTATTGGGGTCTGACCCCTTTTCCGCGGCCGACCGAGTGAAGAGAAAGCGTTTGGCGTTTTTACAGAGAGTCGATTCAATCAAAGAAATCCGCGGAGTGGCACGTTCCACTTCATCCCGGTGAGTTGCCCCACCATTGCGAGCCATTTCAATGTGTTCATCCGATCACGAAAAACTTTGTAACGTCAACACGCACCTTTCGCGTCGGACTTTGTTGGGTGCCGGCACGGGGGCGTTGTTGATGTCGTCGCTTGCCAGACATTTGGCTTGGGCGGATGCGACGGGTGTGACCGAAAAAGGGCGTCCCAAAAGTGTGATCTTATTGTGGATGCAGGGTGGTCCGAGTCAGTTGGAGACGTTTGATCCCCACGCGGGGTCCAAAGTCGGCGGCGACGCCAAGGCGATTGGTACCACGGTAAAGGGTTTGCAGATCGCTGACACGCTGCCGCGGGTTGCCGAGCAGATGCATCTTGCGTCGCTGGTGCGGAGCGTGACGGGGAAGGAAGGTGATCATGAGCGGGCGGTTTACAACGTCAAGACGGGGTTTCGATCGGACCCGACTTTGATTCACCCGTCGATTGGTGCCGCGCTTTGCCACGCCAGTGATCGGGGAGCTGATATTCCGCGACACATTTCGATATCGCCTCAGAATTTTCCAGGCCGTGGCGGCTACCTGGGGGCAGCGTATGACGCATTCAAAGTCAATGATCCGGCCGGGCCGGTCCCGGATGTTCGACGGCAAGTGGACCAGGAGCGATTTGACCGGCGCATTGCAGACTTAAGCGAGATCGTCGAGAAGCAATTTGCACGGGGCCGGTTGAAAGATCTGAATCGTTCGCGGACGTTGCACACGACGGCCACCGAGTCGGCGTTGAAAATGATGACAAGCGAGCAGTTGAACGCATTTGATGTATCCGAAGAATCCGAATCGGTGCGTGATGAGTTCGGCGACAATCGTTTTGGACGGGGTTGTCTGGCGGCGTCGCGATTGATCGAAGTGGGAGCGCGTTGTGTGGAAGTCACTTTGGGTGGTTGGGATTCACACATCAACAACCATGATTTGCAAGCATCCGCGTGCGAGTCACTCGATCCTGCACTGGCAGCATTGTTAAAACGATTGGAGGAGCGTGACCAGTTGGAGAACACGTTATTGGTTTGCGGAGGGGAGTTTGGTCGTACGCCGACAATCAATCCCGCCGGTGGGCGTGATCATTGGCCACATGGTTTCTCGACGTTGCTGGCCGGTTGTGGAGTTCGTCGCGGCGGGGTGCTTGGAGCGACCGCAGTCGATCCCAAGCTGGACCCGGAGAACCCACTGGACGATGTCAGCGATCCGGTCACGGTGGCTGATTTGCACGCCACGATCCTGAAAGCGATCGATGTTCCCTTCGAGGAAGAATTGGACACACCGGTTGGGCGTCCCATGAAACGCAGCGAGGGAATGCCGATCGAGTCGATTTTGGCATAGCAACGCGGGCGGTTTAGTCCGGTGCAATCGATCGTGAAACACGACGTGTCGCCATCGCAACGTTTCACGCGGCGAGAACTGATCTTGTCGCGACGTTGTCTGGGTGATTAATCCAATGACACGACGCGTTCTCTCCTTTGCAGCGGAATTGGATGTCGCACGTTCGCCCCACCTCGCATTCCCCACGCACCTTTGCGTTCGCTGCTGCGCCAATCACACTGCGACAGTCTGTTGGAAAACGCGTGGTTTCGGCGACGAACCGGGCACTCACATGGATGCTGCTGGTCGCGATTGCGATTTCTGCGGTTGGTTGCGGGACGACAAAGGAGCAAACAGCGACGCAACAGTTGGTGATGAGCGATGCGGTGGACCGGAGCGTTCAGTTCATCGATTTTCGCCCGTTAAGCGATCAGAAGGTTTATCTGGACAATAGCTATTTGCGTCACGTCAAAGGCGAAGGCTTTGTCAACAGCGAGTATGTGACCAGTGCGCTGCGGCAGCAGATTGTCGCGGCGGGTTGCCTGATTCAAGATTCACCACAGGAAGCCGATGTGATCATCGAAGCCCGTTTGGGTGTGCTTGGATCCGATGACCACCGAGTGACGTTTGGGTTACCGGAAAACAATGCGCTGTCATCTGCATTTTCGTTGTTTCCCGATGC
>JABDKS010000858.1 GCA_013002105.1 Pirellulaceae bacterium
TAGTGGCACGATCACGGGTCTTCCGCGGCATCGGTTATTCTATTGTGCCCCCTGTTGAAGACATGGCGTTTCCGTTGCCGAGTCATTCAACACCGTCTGGTCGATTGCATTGACTGCATCCAGACAGCCCTATCGCAACTCCTCCGGACTACATTCCCATGCGCTTTGAAACAATCTCTCTCCTGGCAACATTGATGTGGCTGTGCGTTCTTGCTGTTCCTGTTTCTGGGCAAGACGCCGATATCGTTGTTGGCGGAGCGAAGCTACAGACGCTTGCTACCGAGTTCAAGTTCACCGAAGGTCCGGCGACAGATAGTGAAGGAAATGTCTATTTCACGGATCAACCGAACGATCGCATTATGAAATGGAGTGTCGATGGCGACCTTTCAACATTCTTGACTCCCTGCGGCAGATCCAACGGGCTCTACTTTGACCTCGACGGTAGCTTGCTGGCCTGCGCCGATGAAAAAAACGAATTGTGGGATATCCAGTTAGACGGTTCACACAAAGTGCTGGTCGATCAATTCAACGGCAAGTTGCTAAATGGTCCCAATGATCTATGGTTGCGACCTGACGGTGGGATCTATTTCACGGACCCGTTATACAAACGACCTTACTGGAATCGCGGACCGATCGAGCAAGACGGTCATTGCGTTTACTTTCTGAACAAAGATCGTACCGGCGTTACACGAGTTGCCGACTCATTGGAAAAGCCCAACGGCATTGTTGGCACACCCGATGGCAAGACTCTTTACGTTGCCGACATCGGTGCGGGCAAAACGTACCGCTTCGTGATCCAGGGTGACGGGTCATTATCGGACAAAACGCTCTTTTGTGAGCTCGGTTCTGACGGCATGACAATCGATGACCAGGGCAATGTCTACCTGACGGGCAAGGGAGTCACGGTCTTCAATTCCGCCGGAGAAAAGATTCATCATATCGACGTCCCCCAGGGTTGGACGGCGAACGTGTGTTTCGGCGGCAAGCAGCGCAAGACGCTTTTTATCACTGCCAGTAAGGGGCTTTATGCGATGGAAATGAACGTCCGTGGTACGAATTGATCGCTCGCGATGGCGTTCCAGAAGGACTTCAGGCCGGTATCCCCAATGGTGGATCCGATATGGAATTGCCGATCTGGACTGCTAGAATAGACGTTCCCACCTCTCACCAATCTTTCGGTTCGATTCTCCGTCGTTACAAGTAGCTGCGGATCGTAACGCGACGCCGGAAGCCTCCCACCAAGAGACCAATTGATGACCGTGCCTCAACCACCACGACGGTCCTTCCTGAAAGCCGCCGGAATCTCGATTGCCCTGCCGGCACTCGAATCTGCGGCCGCACAGGGAGACAAAACAGCGGACGGACCTCCGAAGCGGATGGTTTGCATCGGTAACGAATTTGGAATGTATCCCGGTTCGTTTTGGCCGACTGACGCTGGACGAAACTACAAGCTGAGCCCCTTGCTGGAACCACTTGCTGCCCATCAAGAACAGTTCACGCTGTTCTCGCATCTGGATCACGGTCAAAAGGGCGGGCACTTTGCCGTGCATACGTTTTTGACAGGCGTCAAGGCAGCCGAGGCTCGGGCACTGCCAGACGGTGGAATCAGTCTGGATCAGCGGGCAGCCGAGTTCGTCGGGTCACGTACGCGTTTTCCAGCGTTAACGATCGGTAGCGAAGACGGGTTGCACGGCGGTTGCCGAATGAGTTGGACGCGAACGGGAACACGTGTTCCGCCGATCACCGGACCTCGTGAACTGTATCGCCAGTTGTTTATCGAAGGCACCGCACAAGCGAAAAAACGGGCCACCGATCAAATCGCATTGCAGGGAACAATCTTGGACGCTGTGTTGGGTGATGCGAAATCACTTAGTCGTCGCATCAGCAAATCGGACCGACAAAAACTGGATGAATACTTGTCGTCTGTGCGTGACGTCGAATCCAAATTGGAGCTAGACCGACACTGGCAGCAAATCCCAAAACCCAAGGCACCGATCGCGCAACCTGAGGACGAAGGTTTAACGCATGACCTGCCCAAACTGTACGACCTGGTCGCGATCGCGTTACAAAGTGACATCACGCGGGTGGCAACGTTGGAGATCGGCGGCAGTTTTGCGGCCTCCGATCTGGGCATTCGCAAGGGCTATCACGGTCTGTCCCACCACGGGAAAGTTCAAGCGAACATCGACCTGCTGGTGCAGATCGAACGCTACCAGGTCGAACAGTTTGCTCGGTTCCTGGGAAAACTCAAAGCGATCAAGCAACATGATAGCGATCAGTCGCTGCTGGACAGCACGATGGCGTTGTTTGGCAGCGGTATGGGTAATGCAAACTCGCACACAAACAATGACTTGCCCGTTCTACTGGCCGGTGGCGGTTTTCTCCATGGCGAGCACAAACGCTTTCCCAAAGAGACCAACAAGCGGGTGCCACTTTGCAATTTGTTTGTTTCGATGCTTCAGCAATTCGGAGTTCCCACCGATCGCTTTGGTAACAGCACTGGCACGCTCGGTGGACTCGATACCGTATGACACTATCGCTCAATCAGTCTTATCGTCCGTGTTGGGACGTCGTGTTGCGATTTGCCCTTTCGATCTTGTGTGTCATTTTGTTGACGACGTCGGCGTCGGCCGTAGAAGAGGTTTCGGGGCAGCCATCGTTCGACACGTTGGTCAAACCGTTTCTGGCGACGTACTGCGCCCGATGCCACAACGCAGAGGCCCAGAAGGGTGACCGCCGGCTGGACCAACTCGATGGGACAATCGCGGACGACAACGATCTGGTCGATTATCAAGACATTCTGGACCAGTTAAATTTGAGCGAGATGCCGCCGCCGGATGAAAAGCAACCCACGGACGTCGACCGCAAACGCGTTATCCGTTGGTTGACACGACGAATTGATGATCATCATTCGCAACGAGTTGCCGACGACGACAGTACAGTCTTGCGCCGACTCAATGCTCGCGAGTATCGCAACACAGTGCGCGACTTGTTGCACCTGGATCTGCAAATGTTCGATCCGACATCCACGTTTCCCAAAGACGAGACGACGGAGCATCTTGATAACGTCGGTAAAACGCTGGTTACGTCGGGCTATTTGCTGTCGCGGTATTTGACCGCCGCAGACGCGGTAATCGAAAAAGCGATGACACCGATACACAAACCAGAGATCCAGACGTGGACATTCCGCGATGGATTTCACCAACAACCCGAGATCGATCAAGTACATCGCAAGACCAATCATTACGAACACATGACGCTGTACGACGTCATCGGTGCCGACAAACACGAAGGCGCCTACGGCCCGATCCACGCGTTTGCCAAAGGCGTGCCGACGGACGGTTTCTACGAGATCAAGATCAAAGCGGAAGCGGTTAACCGATTGCATCCGTACGACGATGAATTTTTGGGCCGCGACCGAAACGAACCGCTGCGACTGGGAATCCGGCCCGGCAACTACAAAGTCGGCAAACTCCATTTGCCACAACCCGTCGAACCGCTGCTGGCGGAGATCGATTTAGCGGATCAACCCAAATGGTACACGGCAAAAGTTTGGTTAGACGAAGGGTACACACCGCGGTTCACGTTTCGCAACGGATTGATGAATGCGCGAAGCCTTTGGACGCGTGTGATCAAGAAGTATCCCGATCAGTTCCCAGAGAATCTTGACAAAGGAATCGTCTCGCAGCGATTCAATGCGATCAAGCATGGCAAGCTGCCGCAAATTCAGATTCATGAGATTGAGATTCGTGGCCCACTTTACGATCAATGGCCAACGGACAGTCATCGGGCGATCTTGGGGGACGATTGGGAGTCGGTCGAGTCAACGGGTGAACTGACGGACGAACAAATTCGTGAGCATCTATTTAAGTTTGCAACACGTGCCTACCGTCGCGATCCGACAACCGACGAGATCGATCGAATCGTGCAATTGATCCAGGTCCGAAAGGATCAGGGACGAACGACGTTGGAGGCCTTTGGCGATGGGCTGAAAGCGATTCTTTGCTCGCCAAGTTTTCTGTACCTGGACGAGGGAGATTCCGGAAAACTATCGTCGCACGCCCTGGCGTCGCGACTGTCCTACTTTCTCTGGGCCAGTTGCCCCGATGATCAATTGCTCTCGCTGGCGAAGTCGGGCAGGCTTTCCAATGAAAAAATTCTGATGGAGCAGGTTGATCGCATGTTGGCCGATCCAAAGTCGGACGCAATGATTGAGGGTTTTTTGGGTGCCTGGCTGACACTTCGCGACCTCGGCTCTGCGCCTCCCGATCGAACCGAATTCGGCGATTTCTATCAATATGATTTGGGCACGGCGATGCGAGAAGAGACTCGTTTGTTCACGCGTCACTTGATCGATCAGAATTTGAGCCTTGTCCAATTCCTTGATTCCGATGTCGCGTTCGTCAATAAAGCCCTAGCTCGTTTGTACGACTTGGATCCTCCTGTTGAGCCCGGCTTTCATCGCGTCCAAGTTTCGAATCCTCGCCGTGGCGGCTTACTTGGCCAAGCCAGTGTTCTGACTGTCACCGCCAATGGCATTGATACGTCACCGGTGGTCCGCGGTGTTTGGCTTTTGGAAAACATTCTCGGCACGCCACCGTCACCACCCCCGCCGGACGTCCAGCCGCTTGATCCCGATATCCGTGGTGCAGTGACGATTCGACAACAGCTCAGCCGTCATCGCAGCATCGCCAGTTGTAATGATTGTCATCGCAAGATTGATCCGTTGGGTTTTGCTCTCGAAAATTTCGATCCCATCGGCCGGTGGCGCGAAACGTACGGTCGCAACACAAAGATTGACGCCAGCGGCAAACTTCCCAATGGAATGGCGTTTGACGACATCGTTGGGCTCAAGCAGATTCTGTTGCAGCAGAAACAACCGTTCGCCAAAGCTTTGACCGAAAAGTTGCTTGCATTCGCTACCGGTCGCACCATGGGGCCTGGCGACAGGCCAGCGATCGATCAAATTCTGGATTCGATCCGCGAAGACGATTGGCCAACCAGGGACTTGATAAAACAGATCGTCTTGAGCGAGCCGTTTCAGACCAAGTAGCGCGTGGCGATGGCAGCCGGGATTCAGGCGCATTCGCAGGCGAAAATGTTGTGATCGCTCCAAAACGTTGATGCCGCTAGCAAAACCGCCGGCCGTTCATTCAGCCAGTCGCATTGTGTTGCGATTCCTTGTGTTTGCCACACATGTTGACACTCGGGGAACGCTTTCCCTACTGTCGGCAAGATTCCCCTTTTTGCGGCAGACAAGCAGTGATAGCAATGGCGAAACCCCAAGCCCAACAGAATCATCGATCGATCGCCGGTCTGTCTGTTTCGGCG
>JABDKS010000765.1 GCA_013002105.1 Pirellulaceae bacterium
CGATCACTCCGGCCATGCTCTCGCCCGAAGCTGAATCATGCGACAGCGATCATTGCCAAACGTTTCCGTCAGTGTGCCGCGGATCGCCGCAAATTTGGAGTTAGCCTTCGCCGAAACCATAAATCACAATGAAAACGCATTAGTTGCGTCCACGCCATGTGACCTTTTTTCCCAATAGGTTCATCGCAAATGCAGTCCACTGCAATGCGACAAACAAGAGCGTGGCCAAGCCGTGACCTGCGACGCCAATCCAGGATTGTCTGAATCGAATCGCCGCGATCGCGCGCGGAGCGTGGCCGATCAAAATGGCCAGAATCGAAATGATGATTGCCAGCTTCGATTCAACGACCGTTGCGATGACCAGCACTGCGATTGGCAAGACACTGCCGCCAATCAACAGCAGAGTGAAAGGCAAGATCAATTTTGCAGTCGCGATACCTTCGTTTGCGTTCTTCAAGACTCCACGGACGACTTGCGAGCCGCTGGTGTACATTCGGCAAGTCGCCAAATTGGTGCCGTCAATGACATCGGTCGATAACCCGCTCTGACGGTAGATTTTTGGAAGTTTCAAACCGTCGTGGCGGGAGTCGTGAATCGCCGCATGTGTACCGGACCGGTAATAGTTGTCCCGGGATGTTACGAAGAGTTGCCCGCATCCGGCTGCGTATGCCGGATGGGTACTGCCACGCATACGGGCGAACGGCAGAAATCCCAATAGAATGAAATGCATCATTGGAATAAGTAGCTTTTCTAAGAACGTGCCGGTTTCTTGACGCGGAAAAGCGCTCAGCAATGCTACTTGGTCACGCGTCTGGCGTTGCAACATTTGTTGTATCGCAGTTGGCTCCAGTCGAACATCGGCATCCAGGAAGACGAACCAATGGTGTTTTGCGGCGTCGGCAAGTTGTTTGCACGCGTGTTGTTTTCCATTCCAACTGGGCGGTAGTTCAGCACCCGCGAGGTAACGGACACGGCCGTCGTTTGATTGGATTTCTTGGACGATCGCGGCGGTCGAATCGGTGGAATGATCGTCCAGCACGACTACTTCAAGCTCAGCATCTCCCGTCGTGGCGAGTTCATTCGCTAGTGCAGCCTGGATGCTCGCGAGTATTCCAGACTCTTCATCACGTGCCGGAATCAAGACCGAGACCGATCCAAGAGTTTCGCATGTTTCATCCAGGTCATTCCGCTGTGAAAACAGCGGAAGATTAGCGAAAAACATGACGGCTGGAATCGCGGCGAAAACCAGAGACAAAAATGCCAGGATCAACGTCATTCGAAGGCATCCCCGTGCGCCGCGCGAAATTTGCGGCCGGTCGCCACGGATTTCATGCGCCGAAACGCGTCGTACAATCGACCAGCGCCAGCTCCGCCACGGATCAAATTGTCGAACGGCTCACTGGATCGTGCGATAGCGAGTTCGCTTAGTTCAGTTTGAGCTGAGCGCAGACGTGTATCGAGAATTTTGTCCCAGTCTTGCTTGTCCGCTCCTGTGTGATCGGCAATCTTAATCGGCTCGCCCATCTTTACCAGGCATACTGGCAATCGCTCGTTCCAAAAGACATATTCCAACGCGTGCGGAACGACCCAGCCCTGCTCCATGCGCGAACAGAGATGCGATAAACCTGGCATGAGCGATACGGAGTGATCGCGAACATCGGTGAACCGACCTTCGGGTGTTAACCAAATAGATGTGTTGGGAGCGTTTAAAATTGATTTACTTGTTTTCAAAAAGTTCGCAGCACCGGATTTTGTGTTTGCTTGGACGCCATAGAAGCCCAGTTTGGCAAACACCTTGTATCGTTCTAATGCGTCCGCATCAATCGGCGCATAGAATTGGCGTTTGGGAAACAGCAGACGATTGAGTCGATGCGCGATGAGCGGATCCCACCAAGAGGGATGGTTGCCAAAAACGATTAGTGGTTGATCGGCCGGGACTTGCCGTTCGCATCTTGATTGCCGCTCGATCGCAATGGCGTGGAAATGACGGTTCAGAAAGCGATCGAGAAACCGATGAAAGCCATTTTGAAACCACGCGGGGACGGACGGGATCTCCGACTCGCTTTCAGGTTTCATTTTGTCAGGCATGGGATCGTTCAATCGTCTGGGCCGCGTCGATTCGGATTATCGCGTGCAGTTGGTTGGATGCTTTTGGCTGCGCCGCGTAGCAGATTCTAACGCCCAGTTCCCGTCGTTTGTTGGCAAATGTCGCCGACGCGTGCGTCCGAATTCCGCGAATCGGCGGCGATCCAGCCGCTCGTTGGTACCAACGTCATGCCGGGGACATGGATGCGCCGCCCCGGCTGCGAGATGCAAGCCATCGAAGTCTTTGTCGTTTTGTTCGTTAGCTGTGTTGGTCTCGAAGAAGCACCGAAATTGTGGATCGAGCGGGATCCGAGCTGGATCAAGGTGAGGTAATCATCGAGATCCAATCCAGTTTCGGCAACGAGTCGTTTCAGCACGCACGGTCGCGTCAGGACCGTCGTACCCATGCCAAAGCGGTTACCCGGTTGCGTCGGCGGAACTGTCTGACCACCCACCTAATCATTCGTTTCAAGCAACGTGATCTTGTGTCCACGTGCCGCAAGGTCGCATGGCAGGGCGAGACCGCCACCGACGGCTCCCATCGATCGAAATCCGATGCGATCATGACCGGTCCAAAGGGGACGATCGGCGATCCGCGATCGGTGCGTCACTTGACGGCTGTCTAAATTGCTGCGTGGGTTCATTGACGCGACTAGGGGTCGCAGCATTGACGCCTCGAATGAAACGACGCCACCCCGCCCCGCGTTTGCCATCGGATCCAGCGTGCAGCGATTGGGATCTCATCGCGAGCTTTTTTGCATGAGACTGTTGTACGTTGACAAGGTGCGGCGAAAATCGATGGAATCAATCGTATGGTCAGTGGCTCGAACATGGGCGTTGGCGGGATTTCAGCGGGCGCGTTGTCAGATTTGCAAGATCGCTCAGGGAACGTCACAATTTTCCAGACGTCTTTTCCAGAGGGCTTCGATCGCGTCCAATGAATTATCGCTCAACGGTCCACGCACAGTCGTGATACCCTCCGAAAGTCCCCGCCCAATCATCGAATGAAACAATGTCACGTAATCCCGTCGATCATTCTGTCTTAGACTCCATCGCGAATCGATGGAGTCCTTATCGATTTGAACCGCGCGAAGTGGAAGACGGCAAGTTGGTGCAGTGTTTGGAAGCGGCACGTTGGGCGGCCAGCAGTTTTAATGAACAGCCTTGGCAGTGGATCGTGGCTCGTCGTCAGGACGACGATCAATTCCAAAAGATGATCGATTGTTTGATGGAGGCGAATCAGGGCTGGGCAAAAAATGCAGGAGTTTTGATACTGACTGCCATTCGCACCAAGTTCGCTTACAACGACAAGCCCAATCGGGTTGCCTTGCACGATCTCGGCTTGGCGGCAGCGAACCTATCGTTGCAAGCCACTGACCTGGGGCTGCAAATTCACCAAATGGCGGGTGTCAACTTGAGTCGAGTTCGATTGGAGTACGGTGTGCCGGATGATTATGAGCCACAAACGGCGATTGCAATCGGATATCCCGACATGAGTGCTCCCAGCGGCGAGCAAGCAGAGCAGTTGGCCAAACGAGATAACTCGCAGCGAACGCGTCGGCCACTCAGGGAACAGGTTTTCGGCGGAAAGTGGGGCGATTCGGCCGCGTTCTTGAGTTAGCCGCAAACCCGGCCTAACCGACCTACTTGGGCTAAACAGAGCGGATATTGCGGGCCGATGCGATCGAAAAACAACTTTTTGCGGCAGCAATTTCTTCAAATGCGGTCCAATGCTCGGGTAGGTTCGCGGATGCTGTACAAATACAATGCGTAACGGGCGAGCCTTGGCGACCCCATTTCTGTTTTTCCACTCGATGAAGAGTCACTCGCGGTGTCGGACGATTGGCAATCTGGTGTTCATTATTCTGAACGAACCGATGTGGGAATGCGCCGAGCCAACAATCAAGACTCGCACGCGTCGATCCCGGCAAAGAATGCGGACCGATTTTGGCAACGCGGACACCTATTCGTCGTCGCCGACGGCATGGGAGCACACGCCGCAGGCGAATTGGCCAGTCGGATTGCGACGGAGCAAATCGCACTGAACTATTTTCGAGCACACCACGAAGACTCGATCGAAGCACTACGCGTCGCAGTCCAGGAATCTAACTCGGAAATTTATCAGCGCGGTCAGAAGAACCCTGAATTCCATAACATGGGAACCACAGCCAGTGCACTGGCTGTCGTGCCCCAAGGCGCTATCATCGCACATGTCGGTGATTCACGGATCTATCGCCTGCGAGCTGGCGTTTTCGAGCAGCTGACGTTTGATCATTCGTTGGTCTGGGAAATGGAAGCGAGTGGCCAGGTCGATCCAGACAGCGAGTTAGGTCAGTCGATCCCTCGTAACGTCATCACACGATCCCTCGGACCGAGTCCAACCGTGACGGTCGACGTCGAAGGGCCTTTGGAAATTCAAGTCGGCGATCGATTTCTACTGTGTTCTGATGGTCTTTCTGGTCAAGTCGAGGACGTCGAGATCGGAACGTTGGTGGATTGCTTGCCCGAAGACTTGGCGACCCAGGTCTTGATTGACTTGGCAAATTTGCGCGGTGGCCCCGATAACACGACCGTGATCATCGTTCGTGTCGAAGAAGGCCCCGAAGTGAATCCTGGTCCGCCGCGTCCAATGCCTGAAAAAAAACGGACTGAGAAAAAATCGCCCTCCGTGCCGATGCCGTTGATCTTGGCGACCGTCGCATGTTTCGCGGTCGCTATCTTGCTCGGTGCGCTCGCATTGAGCGGTACAAGTAGTGCCTGGGGACCGCTGGTGATCGTGCTCGTGCTCGGACTGATCGCGGCGGGATTTTGCGGCGCTCAGTATCAAAAGATTAAACAATTACAGAGCGAGAAACCGCTTCCGAAAGTTTCCGGCGGCAAGGCACCCTATCGTCGATACAATGCCGCCCCGACGAAAATATTGTATGACAAGCTGGGCAGCACGGTGAAAGAATTGCGACAGGCCGCGGATCGCAACAATTGGATGATGGAATGGCACGGCATCGACGAATTGCAACAAAAGGGTGCCGACGCCCTCAAGTCCAAGCAGCCCAAACAGGCGATTCGACATCAAGCCGAGGCGATCATCGAAACGATGAACCAGCTCCGTGAGCAACACAATCGGGCGGCCAACGAGACGGCGATCGATTATTAGACGATCAGGACGGCTCGCTTCCTGGCGAATTACCGCAAATAGGTAATTCAGGGCGTTTTTGGGTCGGTTTTGTCTTTTCAGCATCGGGCGATTTTTGATACACGACGGTCGGACGACAAGCACCCCGCTGTCGCTGGTTTCCCAAGTTCCCACCCCGCTGTCGCTGTATGCCAAGCCGTCTGACGCGATACATCATCGTGGAGATCCTAAAGATCTTCGTGGTCGCGCTGATCGCCCTCACAATGATGATCCTTTTGATCGGCGTTGGCCGTACGTTGCTGCGCGAAGGTTTGGGGCCGGTTGCGATTCTAAAGCTTCTTCCCTACGTCTTGCCCATCTCGCTGCAGTTTGCGTTTCCAGCGACGGCTCTGTTTGCCGCCTCCTGCGTGTTCGGCCGCATGGGTGCCGACGGCGAAATCGCTACCGTCAAAGCATCGGGCGTTTCGCCACTGCGGCTACTGCGACCAGCGCTGGTGTTTGCGGCATTACTCAGCCCCGTCGCAGTCTGGCTTTCCGATGTTGCTGTTTCTTGGGGACAACCGGGCGTTAATCGTGTCGTGCTGCTGTCGATCGAAGACATCGTGTATCGCAAACTCGGAGCAGATCACTCGTATACCGATCATGGTTTTTCGATCCACGTTCGCGAGGTGACCGGACGAAAACTGATTCACCCTACTGTGACGGTCCACAACGGCGGAGACAAAGGGCCGATGAAGCTTTCGGCTCGCGAAGGCAGTTTGTCGTTGGACTCAGAGGCGCAAACGCTGTTACTGCGCGTTGCTGATAGTGAAGTCAAAGGTGGTGGATCCTATCAGGGTGTGATTCCCGGTGACACTGAATTTCGTATCCCCCTTTCCAAGACAATGTCGAACAAGGGCAGCGAAACGCAGCGACCACGTGAGATGCCGTTGCGATTGATTAAGCACGAGCGGCTCCGGCAAGACGCGCGTACTCATGGTGCCGTCGGTGCACTTGCGGCGCATACTGGTTTCTCCATCCTGACGGCCAGACACGAAGACATCGCCGGATCAACCGGTCAGCAAGCAACCGATACGTTGCGGGCGAGCAAAAAGCGACTTCTGCGGCTGAAAATTGAACCCTGGCGACGTTGGGCCGAGGGTTTCAGTTGTTTTTTCTTTGTCCTCATAGGTGCTCCATTAGCGATGATCGCGAAAACAAGCGATTACTGGACAACGTTCGGACTCTGTTTCTTGCCAATCTTGATCCTGTACTATCCCCTGTTCATCTTTGGATTGGAGCAAGCCAAAGATGGTGTGATCCCGCCATATGGTGTCTGGATCGGGAACATGGTGCTGGCTGTGATCGGCATCACGCTAATCGCGCGCGTCCGACGTTATTGATCTCGATCGCAGCGATCAATCGTCACGTCACCAGCGACATTGCGGTAACCGGTCGAGGTTGGGCGTGAATCTCGGACGTCAACTAGACTGCAAATGCCCCGATCACTACGTTTGGGTGCTACGAATCGCAGATGTCTTGTAGGCCCGGACCTGTCCTGGCGTGGGCTTGCCAGGACAGGTCTTGGCCTACGAAAGACCCTCATCGTTCGTAAATACCCTCTAGATCCGTCCGCAGACATATCTTCGTACCACGGGGATGCGTTAGCGGTTCACTCAAGCGTTTGATCGACATCTGTTTCAATAACTGAATCGAATTTTCCGATGGCTCCAGAATCTACTGCCGATGCAATTACCCGTATCGAATCTCGCGATTTCACCGTCGGTATCATTGGGTTGGGATATGTCGGCTTGCCACTGATCGATGCATTTACGACGGCCGGTTTTCGTTGCATTGGATTTGATGTCGACCAGTCAAAGATCGATCGGCTTGCCGCTGGCCAAAGCTATATCAAACACATTGCATCCAGTACGATCCAAGGTTGGATGGATCGCGAACTCTTCGAGGCCACTTCCGATCCAGCGCGGATGTCGGAACCCGATGCGTTGCTGATTTGCGTGCCGACGCCGTTGGACGAATCGCGCGACCCCGATTTGAAGTACGTCGAGAGCACCTGCCACGCGATCGCGAATTGCTTACGTGATGGGCAAATGGTCGTGCTCGAAAGCACCACCTACCCAACCACGACGCGCGATGTGATGGTGCCGATTCTGCAGCAATCCGGATTGACCGCTGGCAAAGATTTCTTCGTCGCCTACAGTCCCGAACGCGAAGATCCTGGGAATCCAGACTTTTCTGCGGCGGGAATTCCCAAGGTTGTCGGCGGCATCAATCAAGAGAGTTTGGAGATCGCGTCGGCACTGTATCAGTCGGCGGTTGCCGGTGTCGTCCCGGTCAGTAGCTGCGAGATCGCCGAAGCATCGAAGGTGTTGGAGAATATTTATCGAGCGGTCAACATCGCATTGGTCAATGAATTGAAAACATTATTTGATGAAATGCAGATCGATGTCTGGGAAGTCGTCGATGCCGCCAAGACCAAGCCATTTGGGTTTCAAGCGTTTTATCCGGGGCCAGGACTTGGCGGTCACTGTATCCCCATCGATCCGTTCTACTTGTCTTGGTTGGCCCGTAAACAGGGGCTGAACGCTCGATTCATCGAACTGGCAGGCGAAGTGAATCGATCGATGCCCAAATACGTCGTCGCGCGGACCGCTGAGTTTCTTAATGAAATGAGTAAGCCGGTGCGAGGCAGCAAGATTTGCGTGCTGGGTTTGGCATATAAGAAAGACGTCGATGATCCTCGCGAAAGTCCGTCGTTTGAATTGCTGAAATTGCTGTTGGGTCTCGGGGCTGACCTCTGTTACAGCGATCCACATGTCCAGGTCGCGCCTGCAATGAGACACTACGATCTGCCGGCAATGGAGAGTCAGGAATTGACTCCCGAGTTCCTGTCGTCTCTGGATGCCGTTTTGATTTCGACCGACCATTCCGCATTCGATTACGATTTGATCGTCAAACATGCACCGTTAGTAATTGATACGCGAAACGCGACGCGGCACGTGAGACAACATCGCGACAAAATCCGTAAAGCGTGATCATTGTGTCTGAATCTTTGCGCGTCTTTGCGATCGAACCCTACTACGGCGGCAGCCATAAGGCATTCTTGGACAGCGTCCAACGACACAGTCGCCACCAATGGGAGTTGTTTACCGGCCAGCCACGGCATTGGAAATGGAGGATGAGGTCGTCGCCGCTTGAGTTGTCGCAAGCGACTGAACATGCCATCAGGTCATTGGGGGCTCCCGATGTGATCGTTTGCAGCAGCATGTTGGATTTACCGACGTGGTTGGGACTCTCGGCACGTGCTAGCTCAACTGATTTCACGCGACAGGCATGGAACGTCCCTATCGCGATGTACTTTCACGAGAATCAATGGACGTATCCACAGTCTCCCAAAGCTCGCTACGACGCCCACTACGGGTACACCAATTTGCTGTCGGCGATTGCAGCGGACGCCTGCTGGTTCAACTCCCAGTATCATCTCGATTCATTCCTCCAGGCTGGCGAATCCTTTGTCGCCAAAATGCCCGATACGCGACGGATCCATGATGTGGCGGCGATTCGATCCAAATCAGAGGTGATCGCGCCGGGCTTTTCATCCCGTAGTGATAGGTCGCAACGCAGCAGGACCGACAACACGCTGCCGCTACGGATTGGATGGGTGTCCCGCTGGGAGTTCGATAAACGTCCCGATCGCTTTTTCGACTTGCTGACGCGACTGAACGATCGCGCAATCGACTTTCGCCTCGTGCTTTTAGGAAATCGAGCCGAGAACGAGCCATCGTTGACATCGATACGAAATCATTTCGCCGGTCAAATCCTTGTGGATCAATACGCCGATTCACGCGAAAGTTATCGGCGGCATCTGACGCAGATCGACGTGGTGGTTTCGACGGCCGATCACGAGTTTTTTGGCATTGCTGTGTGCGAAGCGATTGATGCGGGGGCCGCACCCGTTTTGCCTAATCGACTGAGCTATCCGGAACTTGTCCCAGACAACGATCGATACGAGTCCATCGATGACGCGGTCGACCAGATCGACGCACTACGTGACCCTAAAAAGCGGGCCGAGGCCGTCACGACTGCACAGCAATCAATTCGCCGATTTCAAATCACCGAAACGGTTCCGCAACTCGATCAAGCGATTGCCCAATTGCACCAGACGCGTTCAGCAAGGGAACACACGTCAAGCGGACGGCGGGGAGCTTGACGCAGTAGGCGGGGAGCTTGACGCAATAGGCGGCGGGCTCAGACATCTTCGTCAAACTCGCCCGCAAAGATGTCTTCGCCCATCATCGTTTGCAGGATCAATGGGCAGCCTTCTTCCAACATGTCCAACACCTCATCAAATCCCTCGGCTTCGCCGTAATAGGGATCGGGCACATCATTGGGCCAAGTATCGTCCAGATAATCACTGAACACACGAATGTGATTGTTGGGCGAATCCGCAAGGGCCTGCAGCGCGCGGTAGTTCTCCTGGTCCATCGCCAGGACAAGGTCGAAACGTTTCGGATCCAGGTCGGCTTTGGTCACTTGTCGAGCCTTGCTGCGGAGTTCGTAGCCGCGTGCTTCGGCCGCCGCACACATCCGTGGGTCTGCTTTTTTTCC
>JABDKS010000772.1 GCA_013002105.1 Pirellulaceae bacterium
CGTTCGAGGTGAGCGCTTCGCTGACCACGATCCGGAAGTTCAGCTGAGTAATTTTGGCGACATTCTTGGATTGACTCTGCCGGAAAAAATCACCGAAATCCATCGGCTTTACCTCGAGGCGGGTGCCGACATCATCGAAACCAATACATTCAACGCCAGCCCAATCGGAATGGCCGAATACAAAATGCCAGCCGAATTGGTTCGAGAAATCAACGTCGCAGCTGTCGCCAATGCCAAAGCGGCGATTGCCCAGATCGAAGAATCGCATCCCAATGGCCCACAACGATTTGTGGCTGGATCGATTGGCCCCACGACCCAACAGACTGCCATCAGTACCAAGGTCGAAGACCCTGCCTGGCGTGGTGTGACGTTCGAACAAATGGAGGCTTCCTATTACGAACAGGTCGCTGCACTGGTCGAAGGTGGAGTCGATATCCTGTTTCCGGAAACGGTCATCGATACGCTGAACTTGAAGGCTTGCCTGTTTGCAATCGCGCGTTATTTCGAAGAAAGTGGCAACGTCGTTCCGGTGATGGTCTCCGGTACCTTCGCTGAATCAGGAAGTACATTTGTTTCCGGACAAGTCGTCGAAGCGTTTTGGAACAGTGTATCGCACTTTCCAATGATCAGTGTCGGAATGAACTGTGCACTCGGCCCCGATGTGATGCGATCACACATCGAAGAGCTTTCCAAAATTGCAACTCCCTATATCAGCACACACCCCAATGCCGGCCTGCCCAACGAAATGGGGCAATTCGATCTCGAACCGGAAAAGATGGCTGAGATGGTTGGCGAGTGGGCCGACAATGGTTGGATCAATATCATTGGCGGATGCTGTGGTACCAGTCCGGATCACATCAAAGCGATCGCGTACCGTGTCCGCGGAGTGACACCGCACAAACGCAACAAGATTCAACCGCTGACTCGATTGTCCGGGTCCCGTCCGTTGACGATGCGATCCGATGCCAATTTCATGATGGTAGGCGAACGGACCAATGTGACTGGATCACGGAAGTTCGCCCGATTGATTCGCGACGAAAAATTTGAAGAAGCCATCGAAGTCGCCCGGGACCAAGTCGAGGGTGGAGCGGTCATTATCGATATCAACATGGATGATGCGTTGCTCGACGGCGAAGCGGCGATGACGACATACCTCCGGCTGATCGCTGGCGAAGACGACATTGCATCGGTTCCGGTCATGATTGACAGTTCCCGCTGGTCCGTGATCGAAGCAGGATTACGCGCCTCACAGGGCAAATCCATTGTCAACTCAATCAGCCTCAAAGAGGGCGAAGCAGAATTCCTCGAACGTGCTCGATTGGCCCGAAGGTATGGCGCCGCGGTTGTCGTCATGGCGTTCGACGAACAAGGGCAGGCCGTCGAAACCGATGACAAAGTCCGAATCTGCAAACGGGCTTTTGACCTGTTGACAGAACAGGTTGGATTTCCGCCCGAGGATATTATCTTTGATCCGAATATTCTGACCGTCGCCACCGGGATGGAAGAACACAACAACTATGCGGTGAACTTCATCGAGGCAACTCGCGAGATCAAAAAAGTCTGCCCCGGCGCAAAAATATCTGGCGGCGTTTCCAATGTGAGCTTCAGTTTTCGCGGTAACGATGTCGTACGAGAAGCCATCAATGCGGCTTTTCTTTATCACGCTATCCAGGCCGGCCTGGACATGGGAATCGTCAACGCTGGACAATTGGAGATCTACGAAGAAATCCCCAAAGACCTGCTTGAACTTGTCGAAGACGTTTTGCTCAACCGGCGTGACGATGCCACAGATCGCTTGCTCGAGTTTGCCGAAACAGTCAAAGACAAAAAGAAAAAAGGGGGGCGAACAGAAAACCTTGAATGGCGGAACGCTACCGTTGAAGAACGGTTGTCACACGCGCTGGTTAAAGGCATCGACAAATTTGTCGTGGAAGATACTGAAGAAGCACGACAGAAATACGATCAATGCCTGAGCATCATCGAGGGCCCCATGATGGATGGAATGTCGATTGTCGGCGACCTGTTCGGAAGTGGAAAAATGTTTCTCCCCCAAGTCGTCAAATCAGCACGGGTGATGAAAAAGGCAGTCGCCTATCTGTTGCCATTCATGGAACAGGAAAAACTGGACGCCGGCCAGTCCAGTCAAAGCTATCGCGGCAAAATCCTGATGGCGACGGTCAAAGGTGACGTCCACGACATTGGAAAGAATATCGTTGGCGTCGTGCTCGGCTGCAACAATTACGAAATCATTGACCTGGGCGTCATGGTGACTTGTGACAAAATTCTCGAAGCAGCCGTCAAACACAACGTTGATATTATCGGG
>JABDKS010000812.1 GCA_013002105.1 Pirellulaceae bacterium
ATCTCGTACCTGCTTTTCGAAGTGATTTCGATACCGGTCGCGCTGCTGTGTGTCGGCTAGCCCCAATGGCATCGCTCGAAACGAGTCGACTCCCAGGTTGCTTGTCATCATCACAATCGAATTGCGAAAATCAGCGATCCGACCCCGACCGTCGGTTAGTCGGCCCTCCCCGAGGACCTGCAATAACAGGTCAAAGACCGATGAATGAGCCTTTTCGAACTCGTCCAGCAAAACGAGGGAAAAGGGTTGGGCGCGAACAGCCGACGTCAACAAGCCTTCCGGATTGACCGCATCGCCAATCAAACGACCCACTGCGGACGGACTGGATAATTCGGACATATCGATTCGCACCAACCGCGATACATCACTGTAGATCAACCGGGCTAGCGACTTAGCCGTTTCCGTTTTGCCCACACCCGTTGGCCCAATCAACATCAACGACGCCAGCGGACGATCGCCTCGCGACAAATCAGCAGCAAGCGTGGCAATCAAATCGACCAGTGTCTTGATCACACCGTCTTGACCGAGCACCTGTGCGGCGAGTTGCTGATGGATACTTTCCAAATCAGGCCGCACCTGATCATCGACCAAGAACCGGGGCAGTCCGGTTTGGCGTCCGAACGCTTCGATCACCTTGGCTTGCGTCAATGTCTCGCCATGACCCATTTCGCTCATCACGGCGTGGAAAAACGCTAGCGGTCTGCCAGGGGCCGCAGCATCGGTTTGGAATCGTCGATGCAATCGATCCAACACTTGCAGTGCCTCGGGTTGGACTACGGGCAACTCGCGTGTTTCCTTTTTGGCCTGCCGGATCGCTTGACGCTTTTGCTTGCCGCGTTTCTTCGGCCGACTCTTTTTCTTTCGTTTGCGTTTCAAGTCACGTCCAACGTCGACTGGTCGCCACGCCGATGCGGCTTCTAACAAGATGGACCGCGTTTGCTCGGCCGCAGGTTCCTCGATGACCAGGGTTGTCAGTGCCGAAACCAAACGTGGCTCGGTGCGCTGCATTCGCGTCAACTGCTCGGGCGTGCATTCCAGTACGCTGATCATGCTGCCATCGGCCAACCGCGGAGCCAACAGCGCGCCGCAACCGCCACTGCCTCGCAACCGCCCCGACTCGCTGAGCTCGACCAGATTGCCCAGGTGAACCACCGAGGGATACTTGGCCGATTCGTCGGCCATTGCCAAAACCTGCTTTTGCCACATCCCAAAACCGGTTTGACCAGAGATCAGTCGCGACCCATCCGTGGCCCAGCATTGGACGTGCTTCATGTTGTAGCGGTCACGCGTACGCACCCACTGATGAAAGATCGCTGTTTTGCCCACTCCATCCGGACCAACCAAAAGCACACTGCGAGCCTGGTCGACTGCCAGTAGTTGCGACAACAATTCGACCTCTTGCTCGCGATGATAGGCCGGCCGCAAGGAATTCCGTTTTAATCGTGTCGCGACGGCCTTGAGCGTCGGTGTCTTACTGGTCGGCTCTTCGGTACTCTGGCGGGCCAACTCTTGCGGAGTCGGCATCTCGATCTGCACTCGATCAATCGCTAGCTCTGAGGTTTCATAGTGATCTAACTCTGCCAAACCCTGCAACGTCCAACTGCTCATGCGTCGAATGGCCGAACGAATCTGTTCGTTGACAAGTTTGTTGACGTCTGTGCCTGGGCTAGCGACAACCGTCAAATCAATCGTCGGCACATAGGTAACGGTCAACGCATCGTCCTGCGACCAGACGAATGTATCGAAGTGAATCTCCATCGGCTGCCGCCAAGAGGACATCTTGCGGGGGGGCGCTATTTCGACATGCACGCGCTGACGCACGACCGGACCGCGAATCATCCGCGCAATCAACGCCGTACCAACAAATTGACGACAGGCTTTCACCACTCGCCGCTTGATCGCTCGGATTGCCTTGTCGCTGGTCGACGACGCCAAAACGTATTCGCAAAACCCAATCGGCCGGACCAGAGAAACCCCACCGTGACCAGTGATCACGAGAGGCAAATCGATCGTTACCGTTTGTGGCATGGGGATCGGGCTCGATTAGTCAGTGAAAAGAAGTCGACAAAACCAAATGGCGCGGAAAAAGCATCGATTCTGAGATTTCGAATCGATGACATCGATGGCGGGTTTTCGACTACGGCGGGGTTTCGACTCTGGGGTTTCGATCTGGGGCATAGACTCTGGGGCATAGACTCTGGGGCTTCTCGGCTTCTCCCTCGACACGGCTCGGGAACAAAGGTTCAGTCTAAAGGCGCCGAACCGCGTGGCGCAGATTTGGCCGTCAGAATCCCTGTTTTTCTTTGCACGATTCCATTTGCAGTTCCGTGTTCCCAAGGCCGCCATCGAACCACACGCGTATTGCGATACACCTATGGGTTCTACGTGAGAATCACTCCGGCGGTTTTTCGTCGACCCTTTATGGGTGCTCCCAAGCCCGCCAGATCTACCGATTTGGGCCGGCCAGCCGCACGACGGCCCCTCTCGCACCCTCTGTGCTAGCACTCGTGTCCCGCACATGAGGTGCCACGCATGAGGTCCCGCGCGGAATGTCCGCTGATGGGCAATCACGCGATACCGCCGCAAAACTGTAGTCACCAACCATTTTTGGCCGCGTCGGACCATCAAACCTGCCGCGCAAAGAAATCTCGTCCCGCCGACGCGATCCAGATCGGATACGAAATCCATCCAGCCATCGGAACACGCATCCATTGACGTTGCCGGCCGAGCAAAAATATCGGCTCAATTTCTCCGCGGCACTTCGTCGTACTCGCTTTGAATATCCCGCGATGATCCCGCGGCGTATTTGGTCGCCGACTGCGTTGATTTTTCTAATAATCTCGCACAGGTGTTCCAACGCAACGTGGGATCGGGATCATCCGACGGTGCAAGCTCCATCGCCTTCTGGTAACTCTGCATCGCTTGGCGAATCCAGCTTTGTGCTGCCTGCTGGCCGCGACCAAGATTCAAATTCGCGCGGCCCCATCGTTCGTGAATGATGCCTTGGTAATACGCGCGATGGTATTCGTTCTTCAGATTCCCCAGTGCTTCGTTGGCTGCCTCTAACGCCTGTGACATTTCATCGGGAAATTGGTCGGTCAAAGACAGCAGCAATTGCACCCACGCTTTTTCATTTTCCGGTTCCACTGCCAAGATATCTCGACAAATGCTCTCGGCCTGCGCCGGTTCATTAAGCAAGCGATAGTGGTCGGCCCGCTCATAGGCGCGGGCGAGCATGTCTTTTGAAAGTGGTCGAGGCTCGGGCATGAGAGTCACCTGGCAGACGAAGAGAGAATTCCAACCAAACCGGTTCCAACTGGCTGAGTTCTATTCTAAAGCATCACCGTGGTGAAAGTAGCCGCGATCGACGGGATTCTGCTGAATCGTCGAACTACGACGGGTCCTCTTTCTTCTTTTTCGGGCCCATGATTTTATGCAGAATGATTTTGATCGGATCGTAGTAGCGATCGACCACGCGCTCTTTCAGTGGGATGATGGCATTGTCGGTGATCGTGATGTGCTCAGGACAAACTTTTGTACAACACTTCGTGATGTTGCAAAATCCGATGCCCTGAGATTTTTTGATGTCTTCCAACCGGTCTTCTTCGTCCAACGGGTGCATCTCCAGGGCCGCGTTGTAAACGAAGTATCGCGGCCCAATGAATTCCTCATGTTTGTGATGGTCTCGCAGCACATGGCAGACGTCTTGGCACAAAAAACACTCGATACACTTACGAAACTCCTGCACGCGTTCGACATCTTGCTGTTGCATGTTCCACGAGCCATCCTCGTTGTCCGGCTGTCGTGGTTGAAACGGCTTGATTTTTTCTTTGACGCGGTAATTCCAAGAGACGTCCGTCACCAGGTCCTTCATCAGCGGAAACGCCCGCATCGGCTCGATCGTAATCGTTTGGGTCAGATCCATATCATTCAGCCGCGTCATACACATCAGCTTGGGCATCCCGTTGACTTCGGCCGAACAGGACCCGCACTTGCCCGCTTTGCAATTCCAACGGACCGCCAAATCGTTTGCGCTTTCGGCTTGGATCTGGTGTACCGCGTCCAGCACGACCATCCCCTCGGTGACGTCGGTCTGGTATTCCACGAACTGACCTGATTCGCTGTCGCCGCGCCAGACTCTGAATGTGACGTTCGCCATTACTTGTGTTCCTCGATGATTTGTTTTAACTCGGCGGGCATTTCTGGAATCTCTTCCTGGACCACCTGCATCTGTCCATCGGGCCCTAGTCGCAGAACCGTATTGACGCCACTGAAACGGTCGTCTTTGTCCGGGTAGTCGTCGCGCGTGTGCGCACCGCGACTCTCTTTGCGAACGATTGCTGACCGGGCAACCGCCTCGGCCGACAACAACAGACTTTTCAAATCCAAGGCCGTGTGCCAACCCGGATTGTATTGTCGGTTGCCAGGGGCGCTGACCGTCTCGGCGCGCGTTTTCAGTTCCTCGATCGCACCAACCGCCTCGTGCAGTTCTTCCTCCTTGCGGATGATGCCGACTTTTTCTTGCATCATATCCTGTAATTCGTATTGAATTTGATAAGCGCCTCCAGCGATCTGGGCACGACTGGAATCCAACGGTGCCAGCGCTTCAGCGTACGCGTCTTTGACGGCGTCGTCGCTGATCGATGACTGCGGATTCTCTTTGGCAAACTTGGCCGCATGCTCGCCGGCCAGCTTGCCAAAGACGATTAAATCCGAAAGTGAATTTCCGCCCAGCCGATTGGCCCCGTGCAAGCCCGCCGCACATTCGCCCGCGGCAAACAATCCTGGGACGGTCGACATCTGGCTCTCGCCGTTGACGCGAATGCCGCCCATTACGTAGTGCGTTGTCGGACCGACTTCCATCGGTTCCTTGGTGATGTCGATTCCCGCCAATTCTTTGAACTGGTGGTACATGCTGGGGAGCTTCTTTTTGATGTGCGCTTCGGAATTGGGAATTCTTTCCTTGATCCAGGCGATATCCAGAAAGGCACCACCGTGTGGCGAACCGCGGCCTTCGCGAACCTCTTTCAAAATGCAACGGGCCACATGATCACGCGTCAGTAACTCGGGCGGCCGGCGCGCTTCGCGATCGGTTTTGGTGACATACCGCCAGCCCTCTTCGGGGTTGTCTGCCGTGGAACTTTTGTAGTTATCGGGGATATCGCCGAACATGAATCGCTCCCCGTCGCTGTTCTTCAGGATGCCGCCTTCACCGCGAACGCCCTCGGTGACCAAGATCCCCCGCACACTCGGTGGCCAAACCATTCCCGTGGGATGGAACTGGACAAATTCCATGTCGATCAAATCGGCACCGGCGTAATAAGCCAACGACTGTCCGTCGCCGGTGTACTCCCACGAATTACTGGTGATTTTGAAGGCTCGTCCGATCCCGCCGGTTGCCATCACCACCGCTTTGGCCTTGAACAATTTGAATTTGCCCAGCTCGCGCGAATAGGCTAACGCGCCGACCACGCGATCGCCGTCTTTGAACAACCGAGTCACCGTGCATTCCATGTGCACATCGATGCCTTGGTGAACCCCGTGGTCCTGCAACGTGCGAATCATCTCCAAACCGGTGCGGTCGCCGACGTGGGCCAAACGGGGATGCGCATGGCCGCCGAAGTTACGTTGCATGATCTTGCCCGACTTGGTGCGATCAAACACGGCACCCCAAGCCTCGAGTTCACGCACCCGGTCAGGCGCCTGCTGTGCGTGCAGCTGAGCCATTCGCCAGTTGTTGATGTAGTAGCCACCCCGCATCGTGTCGGCGAAGTGGGTCCGCCAAGAATCGCGTTCGTCCACGTTCGCCAGCGCTGCGGCCATGCCGCCTTCGGCCATCACCGTGTGCGCTTTGCCCAACAGTGATTTGCAAACCAGTCCTACCGATACCTCTTGCGCGGAGGCTTCGATCGCCGCGCGAAGTCCCGCCCCGCCGGCTCCGATGACCAGTACATCATGTTCGATCGTCTCAAAATCGGTCATCAAAAAATCCTGAAGTCGTACCAAATGCCCATCGAACAAAGACGAACGTAAACGTCGGAGAAGGCGACCCAAATCAAACTGACCCAAGCCCAATGCATGTGCCATTGATTCAAACAACTCACGCAGTCGTAGCACTTCGTTTGCACCGGCTTGCCCGAAAACTTGTCGCGGTACCCACCGATCAAATGCCGCAACGAATGGCACCCGGTCGTATAGCCGGTCAAAAACATCACGTTCAAACACAGCACAAGCGTGCCGACACCCACTCCAAAATCAGTGAACGTACCATTGCCATCGTCATCGAACCAAAACGCCAAGTACGCGTCGTAGGCAAGGATGCACAAAAACAACAATGCGAAATACAAGAAGTAACGATGGATGTTTTGCAGAATCAACGGAAAGAATCTCTCTCCCCAATAACTCTTGCGCGGCTCGCCAACCGCACACGCCGGCGGATCGGACCAGAACGCCTTATAGTACGCACCGCGATAGTAGTAACACGTCATCCGGAACCCTGCCGGGAACGGCAAAATCAACAGCGCTGGCGAGAACGGGATGAAACTGGGCCACCACGTCGGCTTGGGTCCGAACCAACTGTGATGCGTATCACCCCACAACACCGGTGCATAAAACGGCGACAGGTAGTTTTTGTGCGTGTAGTGCGCGTTTTGGAATGCTGCCCAATTCGCGTAGACCACGAACGCCGATAGCACCACGAACACGATCAGCGGAACGACCCACCAAGTATCCCGCCGATACGTCTGACCCCAGCTTCGTTGGTTCAGGCCTTGTTGTTCCAGACCTTGTACGTCTCCTGCCATCGCTCAGCCTTTCAGCTACGGTCGTTGCGGCATCCTCGATTCGCGGAAACCCGTGAATTGACGACGAGTTTGAAGCACGCGAAGACCGCTGTCAAACTTTTGCTCTTTCGGGCGACATCCCGCGATGATCGAGTAGACAGCCGTAAGCCAACTAGTCGTCCTCGTTGCTAGCTGCTCGAGTTGATACAGCCCCGTCAGAGACGTCAGCGGCGTCCGACCCTAGAGTTCGCTCGGAACTCCGAGCTCGAAAACCAGCGGCCCAACCATCGTTCCAAACCTGGAACTGTCGTGCCTCTGATCCATTGGAGTGTCACATGAATTGTCCGTTGTGCGCCGACAATTGTCCAACCACGTAACCACGCAGAAAGTGCTGCCGATCGTCCTGCTGATAAGCAATCGTGCGTGGCAATTGCACGATCACCGATTCATGCATCGCGGTCGGTTCAGCCGGATCGGGGACCGCGCGAATCGTTTCCCCCAATCGCAAGACCGGCTCATGCGCCAGCAGTCCGCCGAGATGCGACCGAAACGTTACCGATCGAATCTCCTCCTTGCCACGCTCCTTGTCAGCGGGACGCTGCGAAACCGGCCGTTGGCAACTTGCGAACAAAAGAGCAATCGATGATGCGAACACTAGCAATCTCATCAGGACTCTCCTTCGAAAACGGCGCTAGTAAATGAAACTCAACAAACTCTAAAGGCGATCAGTATTTTACTTCATCCAGCCATCGACTCGTGTGATCGCGATCCCCTTATTGTTCTTCGGTTGCGATTGCAGTACGTCCCCCACATTGATAATCGTTCCACCGTAAAGCAAATGGGGTACCGACGCGGTCACCATCTTTTTTCCATCGATCGTCAAATCGAACTCTCCCATAGACCACATACCATACTTCGTGCCAACGTACAGTTGATCCGACTTGCCATTGTCGAATAGACAGAAATGAAGTCGGCCGTTCATGTTCGCTTCCTTTTTTTTGTCATCCAAGCGAACTCGAATCACGGTTCCAACCAATGACCTGTCAACTTGATTGGCTTGGTCGTCCCGCTGCTTTGAATCGATCGCCCGAGTTTTGCCGACCATCAATAAGCCAACACAACACCCGACGACACCCGACACCAACAACGCACGCATGTAGTTTCGTTTCATTCTCTCCCACTCCCAAAATCAAAAGTCCGGCGACAAACGAACCCAATCCCACTGCGAGGGCTTCGCGTCAGCCATCTTGACGAATTCACACAAACGATGAGACCAATATTCGAGTCAAGGTCGAATCTTTTACACACCAGCGCGCAAACTTTTTACATTTCACCGCCGCAAAATCACCGCTGAGGTGGTGGTTTCATTTTTGGATTGATTCAAAACGGACTTTCTGGATCGGGCGCTCCCCATCGTTGACCGTCGAAGTGCAACTCTTTGACTCCCTCGGAATCAACAACGTACAAACGAAAAAAACCTTGGTCACTTTGGAACAACTCTTTCAGCTCATAGCTGGCAATCACAATGGCTTTGATATCATCGGTGACCACAACGGGTTCTGCGATCGATTGCCCGGGTTTGGGAGCCGCCCTGGTCGGATCGAACGTCAGGCCGGCAAATTGATCCGCATCACGCCATGATTGCATCACAGCCTCGGGATGGTTAATCAAACAACACAAACGCAAATGATCGCGTTGATGTCCGAAACGAAGCGCCTCGGCAACCCAACTTTCGTTGTAACGCAGCCCCAGTTTTCCGCCGGGAAACGGAAAGTCCGATCGATAGAACAGCACGCGGACTCCGTTGGTTTCGACGAGCTTCGTTTTTCCCTCTGCTTTCTCTTCGCGGATCTCGCGCGGCTGCCAACTGCGGACGCTGTCATACGCCGTCTGCAAATTGGCGGTAAAAGCCTGGTCGAGCTGACGAAAGCGAACGTTCGCATAGCCCGCATATCCGCAAAAAGCCATTTCATATCCGCCCAATGAAGAATACTCAAACGTGCGGTCTTCCGGTTTTGTCGCCGCGAGCTGAGTCAACTTCTGCTGTGTCAAAACGGTTGGGAAAAACGCATCGCCGGGCAACAACAAATTATTGTTTGCCGACGCGGCGGCCGCAGGAAACATCAACAAACCGATCACAATATAAATACAACCCCTCATCAGCGCTCACCTCTCTCCTTGTAGTTGTCGTGCAACACGCAGCGATCAGACCGATGATCAATCATTCTGCCCACCGTTTGGTGAATGGATCAGCCGACCGAGCCGTCGCCATCGATGTCCTTGCCGTACTCGTTTTCCAGCAGCACAACGAGCTGATGCAGAAGTTGTCGCGTTTCGCGGAGTTCGATCTCCAGTCGGCTGACACGGGCGTCAAGCGATTCAGATTGCTGTCGCTGCTCGGAAATCGCACTTTGTTGCATCAAGTCCCAGAACAATCCCATTAGAATTCCTATTGCGTGGATGAAGCTCGTCGCCGTGATCAAGATAGCAGAACTAAATTTGTCAAACGTTCAAGGTTGATATTCTACATCAGAGCAGTCCACGTCGCCGAAGAGTGTCGCCGTGCTCTCCGAGCTCGGCTGCGAGAGACGCTTGTTTTTCGTTACGAGATGCTGATGCGCACGAGAACGACAACGGAGTGTCCGTCGACAATGAGTGTCGCCGTGCTCTCCGAGCTCGGCCTCAAGAGACGTGCACGTGTGCGGTACGAGGTTCTGATGCGCGTGAGAACGGCCACGGGGTGTCCGTCGACAGTGAGTGTCGCCGTGCTCTCCGAGCTCGGCTGCGTGAGACGCTTGTTTTTCGGTACGAGATGCCGATGCGAGTGAGAACGGCCACGGAGTGTCCGTCGACGGTGAGTGTCGCCGTGCTCTCCGAGCTCGGCCGCAAGAGACGTGCACGTGTGCGGTACGAGGTTCTGATGCGCGTGAGAACGGCCACGGAGTGTCCGTCGACAGTGAGTGTCGCCGTACTCTCCGAGCTCGGTCTCAAGAGGCGATTGTTTTTTTGGTAGGAGTTTCAGATGCGCGTGAGAACGGCCACGGAGTGTCCGTCGACGGTGAGTGTCGTCGCGCATCTAAGATGCACACCAGATTTGCCGCATCAGGCTATCTTTTTCGGCGACGATCGTCGCGGCCATCGATCGCTTGTTGCAAAGCCGACGCGTTACCGGCGATCGCGGCAAGCAACACACCCGAAACCATCACCAATACGAATGTCACGACGCCACTGCCAATGTTCGCAAAATCGACTTGCGTCGCTGTGGTCGTACCGCGCCAAAGAAAAAATACGAAAACTGATTGAATCACACCGATCGCCAACGCAGCAAGGAATAAGCCGTTGGCAGGCGAAATGCCAAACCGGAAAGGAATCAAACTGGCATCCGCGTCACGCTTTCGCAGTCCCGCCGCATGGGGCACCATAAAAAAGAATTCCGGCGTCATGGCTAACCCAATCATGATCCCGTTGAAGCCCAGTGTCTCGGGCCCAAACGGTGTGCTCGTTGGCAGGGTTCCATCCACACCCCACGACAGTGCCAACGCCGTCACGATGCAGCTAAAGAAGTAAATACAGACGGCTACAAATGCCATGATCCTAGGTGCAACAAAGGGAAACGGATCGTCTTCGCTCTATCAGTTACGATTACTGCTAGAGACGAGTACTGCCGCGAGCCATCGAGGCGACAACGCCAAATGGCACGGCCAGGATGGCAAACGTCATCACGCTGACGATCAACCATCGTTTTACACGTTGGGTCACCATTCTCACGGGTCCACATTCTCAGTGGTCTTCGACTCTGGCGATAAACTACCATCAACCCTAGCATTGTCTCGTACGACGACTTGGCGGCAAAGATCACGCTTAGACCGCGTTGCTCCGCGGCCGCCGCGGACAGTGACGATTGCAACGATCTTGGGGCGCAACGGGCCAGAGCCATCACAGACGGTGAGAACTTGTTCTCGGCGGAGTCGATTCATTGTTCTATCAGTTCAACACGCCGATTCGTTGTTTACGGCGATATTCACCGCTCCATTAGATCGTCACTTGCTGCTACCGCGGTGCTCTGCAGACCATGGTATAGATAGACCGCCATCAGTGCATTGACGATCGCGACGACGACGAACTGACCGCCGAAACCGCCGATGCCAAATGCGGTGAAGACGATCGAGTGGATTCCAAACAACCACACCATCCGCCGTCGGTATCGACGCGACCGAGCATGACGATCAGGGGTCTCGGCGAATTTTTCGCAATACGCATCCCAACCAGCTTGCTGGTCGGATGCTAACATTTCATGCAAAATGCGAACCAGCTGATCTCGCTGCTGCACGGTAAAGTTTTGGAAATCGATTTTCAACACATCGCCCCGTCCTGTCAGCCAAACGCTGCCGTTGGCCGGGCGTCGACGCCAAGTCACCTGCTCGATGGACTTCAACGCCATCGTCTGTTCGCGTAACACGCCCCGCTGATAAACCACGTCGCGATCAATGACCAACCTGTATCGGTACGATAGGGCCAACAACCAAAATCCAAGCGACACAAAAAACGAGTACAGCAACCCAAACAAAATCACTGCTACCAACGGTCGCGCAAACGAGTTGTCCGTATTCCAATAGGCGGCCCACACCGAAGCGATCCCGACGACTGCAAACAAGACGGTGCAAACCCAGCCGAGAATGCGATAGGTGGGTCGCAAGCAGCATCGAATTAGCGTGGCGTCGTCCGTCATGCGTAAAGATATAATCAACTTGGTCGTAGAGGATCCGCCAACAAGCGTGATCCCCGCAAACCTCCAATTAGACCACCGGCGAGACGACGACGTGAACAATCCGCTAACAACCGTCGCGACGCACCCTGAGGGGTCAAACTCCATGACGTCGTCCGCGAGAGACGCTTGTTTACTCGGTACGAGATGCCGATGCGAGTGAGAACGGCCACGGAGTGTCCGTCGACGGTGAGTGTCGCCGTGCTCTCCGAGCTCGGCCTCAAGAGGCGATTGCTTTTTCGGTAAGAGTTTCAGATGCGCGTGAGAACGGCCACGGAGTGTCCGTCGACGATCAGTGTCGCCGTGCTCTCCGAGCTCGGTCTCAAGAGACGTTTGATATTCGGTAAGAGGTTCTGATGCGCATGAGAACGGACACGGAGTGTCCGTCGACAGTGAGTGTCGCCGTGCTCGGCTTCAAGAGACCTGTAAAACGATCGGTGCGCTCAATCGCTATCGATCTCGAAAGGCCATTAGCGCACTGATGATCTCGGCTTGTTTCTTGTCCCAATGCGTTAGCGAAACCTCGACAATGGTATTGGATTCACTCCGCGGCCATTCACTCAAACATTCGACCGCGTCGACTTGCGACAATGTCAGTGGACAGATCGTGAACACAACGAAGGCGGTCAAACCAACCGGCCGCCATTGCGAGCGGATCGTCCACGACTCGTCACCCCACCACGGCAAATCAGTGGTGCGGTCAATGATCTCCCAACCGCTGTCACGCAACGCTGATTCGAGCTGTCGTTGTTGGCTGGATATCTTTGACATGAACGTTGGAAACTTAGAAGGCAACGGCCCGCGGCGAACCTGAATATCAACGCTGGCCTATCAATCGCGCTGCGATCCTCCTCAGCCATTGCACGGTCGTCGTGTGGCCAAGCAAATCATAAACCTCCTTGGTCACCGCGCCTCGCGTGATTCCGAGACTCGACAGAACATTGGCTGATTGAGTGCCGGTGACGGTTGCGCCGATGATCAGATGTTCGGTCCCCATGTATCGATGACCCAGCGACTTGGCCGCTCGTGTGGTTTCGTCCAACACACGCTGCAAATCCCGTTCATTGATCCGCGACGCGACTGTCTCGTCGGACAATTCATCCGTTTCACTTTGTGACTCTTTGCGTTCGATACGTCGGTCATGCCGCCGACGCAACCGGTCGTCGATTTGGCCTTGGTCCACGCCCAGATTTGCCAATATATGGTGTGCCACGCCATCGGGTTCGCGAGCCAAACCCGACAACAGATGCGCCGAATCAAAACAATCATCACCGATCTCCGCGGCGCACCGCAGACCCAGTGAGAACGTTTCGACTGCCCGATCCGTGTACCGCGCCGGTTGCCCGAGTGCGATGATGTCTTCTAAAGGTGAATTCATGTTTTCCAGGCCGACTGCGTGGGCTGTTTGCGCGGGTCATCAAACTGCATTTGTATGTTTCGATCAATCTACCTGGCGACTGCCACGTCAACACAAGTTACTCTCCCACCGACATGTGATGGTCGCTGGTCAGATTTCGGACCTGGCCTGCAGCAACCCTATCGAATCCGTTGCGATTCATCGATGCCAGAGTGCAAACCGCTGAGTGGTAATCGACGACATCGCGTCGATCATGGTTTCGTTGTCAAAGCCGGGTAGCGACTGAAGGCGCTCGATCATTGCTTTTTCGCCCGTGGCACCCTGTGCAATCATGCAATTTGACTGCCCACTACTGAGTACCCAGTAAAGGTCAGGCAACATCGGACCTTGATCGGTGGTCAGGATGACAACGCTCTGCAAATCGTCCCAAGCCAGGATCTCCTGGCCGCCGTCGGGATGGAGGTGGCGGATTTCGGTATCACTGACCTCAACGCGATACAAGCTTTCGGGCAACAGCGATGATTCTGCCGTGAACTCCGCGTCCAAGTAGTCGCTGACTTTTGGCCACGCCTTTGAACGCCGAGTCATCAGTTTCCAATAGATCAATGTCACGGCCGCTACCACCGCAACGCAAATTAGGACTTCAATGACACTCACTGTTGTTCTCGACGATGTGGGGTCGGACTATCAGATTCGCACTCGTGGTGACCGCCGCATGCAACGCTAAGGGCAATGTATCACCGGACATTCAACCCTGTATTCTGGAGCCCTTGGACAACCGGAGCGTTCGCACTGAATTCGCGAGTATTAACGCGCGACCCCGGTGAGCCAACGTCCAGTGCAACCAACGGCGAACGGTCGATGCGACCGTACCGCCAATGGATCTACCGGCGACATCAATGCGTGCTACGGCGATGTCCCGATAGCGTATAATCTTGCCTCCCTCTGCCCCAACACGAAGCGCATCTAGAGCCAGAATCCGATGGCAAAGAAGAAAAAAACCGCGAAGAAGAAGACAACTCGGCGTCGCGTTGCAAAAAAGAAGCCGTCTGCCAAGAAAAAATCGTCGGCGACCAGTCGCAAGTCGGCACGACCCAAGAAATCGACTTCGCGCGGAACCAGTGTCGACACGCTGCTGAAACGGTTCGAACAAGAGCGCCGGGCCAAAGAAACCGTTTTGGACGGTTCGCAAAAGCAGATTCAAGACCTGCAGGCGAAAGTGATCAAATTGGAAGAACAAATCTCCAAGTTGAAACAGAAAGCGGCAGCAACGCAAAGCGAGATGGATCAACTCGATTCACGACGCGACGCGGAAGTTTCCGAATTACTGGTGAGACTCGGTGTGCATTTGACCGGCAGCTCGGCAGCAACCGAAAGTTCAAAAACAAATGCGTCATCCTCGCAACGCCCTGCCCTCACGCTCGGTACCAGCACGCTGGAGCTGGATAAGAAAACGTCCTAAAGCAGATGCATCGATCTGGCTACTTTGCAGGGACCGAGTCAGGTCGTTGATGTCGCGGCTGGTAGATGCCGACCTTTCCTCCGCCCGGCAAAGTGAAGTGCATGAGCAGTCCCCAGCCTTCGTCGTTGATATCGGTCGTCTCAACGGCGTGCGATTGCAGTGTCGCCTTGACCGCCGCGACGTCATCACACATCAAATAAAACTCGGTCGCTCCACTGGCGTCGGCGGGATGGAACGCGAGCTCTGCCGGCGGTAAACCAAAGATCAGCCAGCCGCCCCCGACATCCACGTTGGGAAATTTCAGAACGTCGCGAAAAAAGGCCCGATCGGCGTCCGGGTCTGCGGTGTAGATCACGGTGTGTGCGCCGGTAATCATTTCTTTTCTTTTGTTTTTTAGGAGTGCGGAATGTTGAGTGCATGACGACACGGGTCATCCACGCAGATGCGTTGCCGCTCGATAAATCATAATCAGGATACCACTGGCCAAGAGACCGATCACCAACCCGGCAAAGGCACCGATCAATGCACCAGCAATCCAAGGTAACTGCCATTTGACATTGACGATGGCCAAGATCACTCCCACCGCCGCCATCAACACGACGGATACGGCGATAAAGATCGCTTGGAACCGGTTATCACTCTTGCGGTTATTAAATCCGATGATGGTATCGGCGATCGCATCACCGCCAGCACCTGGAGCAGTTGGATGCTTCGTCCGCAATGGATCGGAGTCGACAGCAGCAACTGGGTCCACCGAATCGTCAACGGCCCGGCGTTTAAAAAAGGACACCATGGCTGAAAAGACCGCGACAAGCAGCGCGATGCCAACCGTGGTAACCGCAATGACTCCGATCAGAAAGATCAGCCAGCTTGTCGGGTTCCCCATCAAATCATCCCAGGCAATTACAAGTGACCGCTGACACCGCACGTGCGGCGCGAATTATTACCCACACCGCTTGTTGTCGACCTTCGCCGAATCTCGAACGATATTCCAATCCGAAACATAGTGCGATAGCGATAGGACCACGAGCGACGCCAACCACAGATAATACCCCGGGTAGACCTCCTCAATTTCACTGTACGGCACGGCGACAAGATAACAGCAAGTCAGCAGGACCAACCCGGTTATCAGCGACCGGATGATTTGTGGCACCTGAAGCCTAAAGCAAACAATCGTGACCAAGATGATACAACAGACATGTGCGACGAGGGACGCGCGACACATATCCGCTAATTCCGATGCCTTTCTGCCGCGTCCTGGAAAAAACGCGACAATTGACGATCCCGCGACGCATTCGATTCCAAGCATCGTCTTACCGTGCTTGATCGCAGGAAGGGTCAAGCTAACCACAAAAATCGCGATTCCAAGATAACAACCGACTTCTGCTTTGGAAAACGACAGTGTCGTTGGCTGTTGATGCGTTGGCATGTTGTTCACGACGAATTCGATGTCTGTCTACCTTGGTGTCTGTTCAGCCCTGCGAAAAGCCTCGCAAGCGCTCGATCGCCATCCTATTGAAATAGCCTTGGTTAGCGACGAACAGGCAAGGACGCTCGAGTGACAAAATAATCCCACTGCGAAATGGTGCGACGGGCAAAGTTCGCCGCTTCAGTCACCACAAATGGGCTACTTCGGACGGCGTCATCCTCCAGTGAACGGGTTAATCCGCTATCTCTTGCCAGTCATGACGCTCAATGTCGAACAACTCTTTTCCGGAATTGAACGCTTCGTCCAACGATTCACACCAGGTGTCTGCGGTAAAGAATCCGTCGGGCGACATCACAACATGGTAGCCATCGTGTGGAGTACCCTGAATCTCTACGATCACATTGCACGGCACACCTGCGTTGGGCGAGTTGGCTGGCTGTGAAAGTGACCATGAATTCCGCTGGCCCCAGACTCGCGTTCGCGTCGTTGCTATCCAACGTGTCACTTTATTCACCACCACCATCGATCGTGATTGGGATACGTTTGTCGCTGGTATCTTTTTTCCAGACCGGACGATACCTGTATGTTGGCAATCACGGACCATGAATCCACCACCACGCCTCCCGAAACGCTAACGAGCCAACCTTTGTTGCCGCGGACCAACATCGCCTTGGAAGGCACGGACTTTGGCACTGGATAGCAGGGACCTCGCAGTCTGGACGAATCGAGCAATGTATCCAGGCGGCAATTCGATCG
>JABDKS010000835.1 GCA_013002105.1 Pirellulaceae bacterium
TGACGGGCATGTCAGTTTGCAACAAATCAAAGACGGATTCGAGCAACGGTTTGCGCCGCAGAAGATCACCTTTGGCGATCTGCAGCAGTTCATCGGAATGCTACACCGTAGCGGGCTGGTGATCAGCAATTCACCCGGACAAGGCAAAGCGTTACGCGAACGCGGTCGCAAAAAGAAGAACAAAGAAACACTGGGCAAATTCACCAATGTTTTTGCGCTGCGTTTTCGAGGCTTTGACCCAGAACGGATTCTCAACGCGATCCTGCCGTGGTTCGGTTGGATGTTCACGGTTCCGGCACTGATCTTTTTTGTCAGCCTGCTGCTTTCGTCGACGCTGTTGTTGTCCAGTCAGTACGACACCGTCTACGCCAAGCTACCGACGTTTCAACAGTTCTTTGCCGCGGATCGCTGGTTGATCTTGGCGCTGACGATGGCGATCGTCAAAGTGCTGCACGAATTTGGACACGGGCTGAGCTGTAAAAAGTTTGGCGGCGAGTGTCACGAGATTGGCTTTATGTTGCTGGTCTTTACGCCCTGTCTGTACTGCAACGTCTCGGATTCATGGATGTTGCCAAACAAATGGAAACGTGTTTGGATCGGTGCCGCGGGGATCTATGTCGAAATGATCTTGGCGTCGATTGCGGCGTACGTTTGGTGGTTCACTGAACCAGGCACGACGATCAATGACTTGTGTCTGAACATGATGTTTTTGAACGTCGTCAGCACGATCCTGATCAACGGTAACCCGCTGCTGCGATTTGACGGTTACTACATCTTGATGGACATCTTGGAGATCCCCAACTTGCGTCAAAAGAGTACGGAAGTACTCAAGCGTTGGTTTCAAGAAACCTGTCTGGGATTGGAGTTGCAAGACGACCCGTTTTTGCCAACACGCGGCAAACTGATGTTTGGGTTGTTCACGATCGCCAGTGTGATTTATCGCTGGGTCGTGGTGTTCTCGATCTGTTGGTTCGTGATCAAAGTTCTTGAGCCGTACGGATTGCAGGCGATTGGACGAATGGTTGCGGTCGTCGGTTTTGCGGGCCTGGTGGCCCAACCGGTCATTCAAACTTGGAAATTTTGTCGTACTCCCGGGAGACTCTCGAAAGTGAAACGTGTTCCCCTAGCCATTACCTTGGCGGTGGTCAGTGGCGTCATCGCAGCGGTCTGCTACATCCCGTTGCCCCATCACATCGATTGTGCCTTTGAGATCCAGAGCAGCGAAGTGGGTCGCGTGTACGCCGGCGCGCCCGGACACATCCAGTTGGCCGTGCGACCTGGCACAACAGTCAATGTCGGCGACACGATCGCGGTGCTACGTAATCCCGATTTGGAGATCCGCTTGGCCGACCTGGAGGGCGAAGAAGAAGTCGCGGTACTACAACTGGAGAATCTGAGCAAACGCGTGCGTGAGAATCGTTCGTTGAGCGCACAGTTCGAGACCCAAAAAGAGCTCTTGCATTCGATCCGTTCACTGAAGGCGAAAACGCAAGAGGAGTTGGATCGATTGACGGTCAAAGCAACGCAGACCGGTTTTGTCATGCCGCCACCAGAACGCAAATCGCAGGAGACCGGTGACAACCGTTTGCCAAGTTGGACTGGCACGCCGCTGGAAGAACGAAACCGTGGTGCCATGCTGACGGCCGACGATTTGATCTGCGAAATTGGCGCCGAAAACGCCTTCGAGGCCGTATTAATGATCGATCAAGGTGACGTGCAACTGGTCCGCGAAGGACAAGAGGTCGATTTGAAGCTCGATTCGCGACGATTGGCTACGTTTTCGGGTGTGATCGAAGAAAAATCACAGGAACCACTCAACGCCGCGTCGACCTCGCTATCAAGCCAAACCGGTGGTGACTTGCAAACCGAAATTGATCCCACCACCGGGATGATCAAGCCCCGCAGCGTGACGTATCAAGCTCGTGTGCCGCTTGATCCGTCGGAGTTACCGCTTCGTCCGGGTTATCGCGGTTCGGCAAAAATTCACGTCGATCCGATGTCGCTGGGCAATCGGCTGTGGCGCGTGATAGCCAAGACCTTTAACTTCGAGTTTTAGACAGACCTTACGTATCTTTCGCGATTTAACTTTTGAGTGCCCAGTCTGACGATATTATCGCGCCTCGGGTGGCAGTTCGCATTGCGGGCCGTTGGCCAACCGCTACGATAGAGAGCCAATCCTGGACGACCTGAGAGAATCCCAACCCAACAAACCCGTACGAATTCGTCGTCAATTCGGAAATTCAATAAGACAATTTGTTGTTTTGAGCGTCTAACGATCAATCAACAGTGATGAAGACCCAGCGTCGGAGCCGATGTGAACGGTTCGCCGCATCCTACCAACTGACCTTTACCGTTTTCGGAGAAAATCCAAACCATGGCAGACACCAAGAAGAGCGCCGAAGCTGCGAAACCTGCAGCCGCAGCCCCAGCCGAAGCCGCTCAAACACAACAACCCGTCCAAGTGCAAGTGCAAGATGAAAACGCAATTGCAACGTACGCGAATTTCTGCCGCGTCACGGGATCGCCCGAAGAACTGATCGTTGACTTTGGCTTGAACCCACAGCCCATCGGTGTTCCCAAGGATCCGATCCAAGTCAAACAGCGAATCATCGTCAACTTTTTCACTGCAAAGCGTCTGCTGGCCGCTCTGCAAATGTCGGTCGCTCGTCACGAGTCGGTCTTCGGCGTACTGGAAACGGACATCAACAAGCGAGTTCGTCCCGGTTTGGCACAGCAACAAGCTCCAGGAGCTGCTCCCGCTGCCGCACCAGCTGCGAAAAAGAGCTAAGCTCGTTTTCAATGGTCGCGAGCGTCGTGTCGAAGCACACTGCGCATCGTCGGTGAGATATCATGACCGCGTCTCTGAAATCAGAGACGCGGTTTTCTTGCGCCCGCACACCACAGTGGGAGATGAAAAAACACTCAATCGCCGATGACCCGCAGCCACCTGCACCGAATCCCGCCACCGCTTCGACTGGACCCGATCCATGCAATACCCCATCGAACTCCGCTTCAAGCTACTTGCCTTTGGACAACGAATTACTGCGACCGACGCCAGCGGCAACGTCTTGATGTTCATCAAACAAAAGATGTTCAAGCTGAAGGAAAAAGTCGAGATCTTTTCGGATGTCAATCAAAGCAGTGTCATCTTTCGAATCGAAGCCGATCGCGTGATCGACTGGTCGGCCAGCTACAACTTCACGGACGCCGAGGGCAACGACTGGGGCGCGGTGCGACGCAAGGGAATGCGGTCGCTGTGGTCGGCTCACTACGAAGTCATGCAGAACGGCGAAATCGACATGACGATCAGCGAAGAGAGCCCGATGAAAAAGATCATGGAAAGTATCTTGTCCGAAATACCGCTGGTCGGTTTTGCGGCAACGTACCTGATCAATCCCAGTTACATCGTTCGTCGTCCCGATGGTGCAGAACTATTGCGGTTGACCAAACTGCCGGCCGTTTGGGAAGGCAAATTCAAGCTGGAAAAGTTAAGCGAGATACCCGAAGACGATGAACTTCGCTCGCTGATGGCACTGATCATGCTGGTCCTGCTAGAGCGACGCCGCGGTTAGAACAGATTCACGATTAACCTGGGCTCGACGTCATTCAGGACCCGTGCTGGCGAAGTCGTAGCGAGGGCCGACTACCCATCGGCCGAGTGCGCTGGGCCGGCCCAGTGCGTTGCGGCGGCCGAGTGCGCTGCGGCGGGCAATTGCTCTGGCGTGGCCGATTGCTCTGGGGCGGGCAATTACTCTGGCGCGGCCGCCGGGAACCAGCGCCATCGGGAACCAGTGCCATAGTGAACTAGCGCCATCGTGAACTAGCGCCTCCGGTTATCACCTCACACAATTGGGACGCCTGCCTGAGGCGTGCCGCTTTTCGCCACCGGTTAACTCAACCGTTTTTCCCAAGCCTCGATCTGGCTGCGAACTTGATCCGGGGCAGTCGATCCGTAGCTGACAAACGCTTCGACGGCATTCTTGCTGCCCAGCACATCAAAAACACTTTCGTCAATCTCCGCCGCGTGATTCTGCATTACATCCAGCGGCAAATCTTTTAACGCGACATTCCGTTGCATCGCTTCACCGACGATCGCGCCGACCAAATGGTGAGCCTTGCGCTGCGGCATCCCTTTTTTGATCATCCACTCCATCAATGTCGTCGCGTCCAAATAACCTTTCTCCAGCCGACTGTCGATCGAGTCCCGCTGCAGCACACTACCTTGGACAATCGGAGCAGCCAACTCCAACATCGCGATGATCGTGTCAAAGGAATCAAACAGTGGTGGTTTGTCTTCTTGTAAGTCACGGTTGTACGCCAGCGGCAGATTCTTGACCAACAACATCAGTGTTTGCAAATTTCCCATCACGCGCGCCGACTTGCCACGCGTTAGTTCCAGGGTGTCCGGGTTTACCTTTTGTGGCATGATGCTGCTGCCGGTGCAAAACGCTTGGGGCATTTTCAGAACGCCATACTCCACGGTGCTCCACAAGATCCACTCCTCGGACCAGCCACTCAGGTGTGACGCGATCACCGAGAGCACAAATGCACTTTCCAACACAAAGTCGCGATCACTACTGGTGTCCAAACTGTTTGCCGTGACGCCCTCGAACTCAAGCGTCTTGGCGGTTTGATCACGATCGATCGCGAGTGTCGTGCCGGCCACCGCTGCCACACCCAGGCTGCATTGGTTGACACGTCGACGACAGTCGGCAATCCGCTCGCGGTCCCGCTGAAATTTTTCGATATAGGCCAACCAGTAATGCGGCGCGAGAACCGGTTGAGCCCGTTGCAAGTGCGTGTAGGCGGGCAGAATGACGTAGAAATCGTTTTCGCAGCGACTCAAAAAAGCACGCTGCAAATCGACCAATCGTGCATCGACCGTATCGAGCGCCTCGCGAACCCACATCCGCACGTCGGTGCTGACCTGGTCATTTCGGCTCCGCGCGGTGTGCAATTTTCGACCCACGTCACCGATCCGATCGATCAATGCCTGCTCGATATGCATGTGGATATCTTCCAGCTCCAATCGGATCGGGAGCCGGTCGTTGTCAATTTCCCCTTGGATTTCCAGCAAGGTGTCGCGGATCTGCTGCATTTCCGCCTGGCTGATCAGTCCGACCGTTGCCAGCATTTGGGCATGAGCGATCGAACCGCGGATATCCTGGCGGTAGAGCCGTCGATCGAAGCTGATACTTTCGGCAAAAGCCTCCAGTCTTTGGTCGGTACTGGCCTGAAAAACGCCGCTGCGAGAAGGGCTTTCCACTGGTTGACTATCCGGATGGGTGATCGGGGGGAATAATGCTGGACGCGAAAGGGAGCGTTGGCTGGTGCCATTATCGCTGCCTGAGAACGGCTGACGACCCCGCAAGACACCGATTACGACCGCCCCAACAAAAAACGCAAAACATGCACGCCCGAATCCTTTTGAGTGCCATAGTCCTTGTTTGGTTCACCGTCCCATTGGCGGCTGCCGAAGTCTTGGTCACCGCCGCGACCGGACAGCCCTACGGCATCGCCACGATCGAATTACCCGTCGCGGCTCCGATTGTCGGACAAATCCCGCCGCCGCTGAGCGTCAGTGATGACCAAGGCCGCGTACTTTTTCCGATCGCCAACGACGTTCGTGTACGCCTGCCGCGCCCGTCCGAACGACCGGTCCCGCAACCGGGCAATGGTCGACTATTGAACCGTTTGGGAAATTTGATCCGCGAAATCGCCAATGACGAACCTGAGATGGAGCAGACCGTCGCCCGACGGGTGACGTTTTTGATCGAAGGTGACGCGCCTGTGCAGGTTCGATTAAGCGAATCGAATATCCAAATCGGTGTCTACGAAATCACACCCGTGCCGGATGCCGCCGTGCAACGTGAACTGATGAACGATTGGTGGACCGCCTACACCGATGCTGCAAAACGTCAAATTGACGCCGGTGATTATCCGCCGTGGGTCGAAAACTACCTTGTCGCGATGCTTTCGCAGCGGACCGGCACACGTCTGCCCGAGTGGTTTGCACCCAAGCAAGAAGACGCCGATCAATTAATCGGCACCTTGAAACTGCTCGCCGGAATCGAAGGTGTTGGTGAGACGATGTTTCGCCGCGCCGCCGCAGGTGACTTTCAACAGATACAACCGACCGCCCTGCCCTTGCCTGCACCACCGCGTTGGATCGCAAGCCAATACCCACCCATCGATCCCAACGTCGTGGTCGAACCGATCGCATCGCGGATTCCGCCGGAATGTCTTTACATTCGTTACGGCAGTTTTGCCAACTACCTTTGGTTTCGCGATCTATCGGACGAATATGGCGGCGACCTGTCCCGCATGGTGACCTTGCGAGGTATCAACGACGATGCGGCTCGCCGGGTTGAAACCCAGTTGAACATGAAGATGACGGACATCTCTCGGATGCTTGGTGCCACCGTGATCGAAGACCAAGCGCTGTTTGGTCGAGACATGTTCCTGTCCGACGGCGCGACGATCGGTGTGATCTTGCAAGCCAAAAACGTGTTTCTGTTAAAAACGGCAGTCAACAACGATCGGGCCAAATTGGCCGCCGCCGACCCGACCGTAACATTGACCGACGTCAAAATCGCTGACCAAGTCGTCACCATGCTCAGTAGTGGTGACAACCGCGTACGATCTTTTATGGCAGTCGATGGTGATTTTGTTTGCGTCGCCAATAGCGAAACACTGATCCGAAGATTCTTTGAAGTCGGTCAGTCAGGCAAATCGCTGGCTGCGACCGAGGCATTTCGGCTATCACGACAATTGATGCCGGTCGATCGCGGTGACACGATCTTTGCTTACTTTTCGCCCGAGATGTTGCAAGGCTTGGTCGACCCCAAGACGTTGATTGAACTACGACGACGCTTGCATGCCAAAAGCGATATCGCACTGGTCCATCTCGCTCGTATCGCCGCGCGGTCGACCGGCGAACAGATCGACGGAATCGAGGAGTTAATCGCAGCAGGTTTTCTGCCCACGGGATTCGGTAGACGCCCCGACGGCAGCGGCGTCATTTCGGTCGGCGATGATGTTATCGATACGCGGCGCGGGGCACGCGGCAACTTTTTGCCGATTGCCGATATCGAATTCGATTTCGTGACTCAAGAAGAATCTCAGTGGTACAGCGAGATCGCCGACGAGTACTCCGCCCGGTTTCCGCAACTCGATCCGATCATGGTAGGCGTTCAACGTCAGAACGTTCCTGGTGATGAAACCTTGGAACGATTGATCGTGCATGCGGAAGTCGCGCCACTGACGCCGGAAAAATACGGCAGTTGGGCCAAACAACTCGGACCTCCCACACGCGTGGCGATGAAGTTTGCGCCCGATGACATCGTCGCCTTGCAAGCACATGTAGCGTCCGAGCAACTCGGTCCGCCCACCCACCTGTTCGTCGGTGTGAAAGATTCTTTTCCACCCGATCCCGAACAATTCGACGGCATCATCAAGAGCTATCGCGCACTACGCGAACTGCCCGGTTATCTGGGTGCGTGGCCGCAACCCGGCGCGATCGATCGATTGCCATTGGGGCTCGGTCGCGGTCGGCCGGTGGGACCAGGCATGACTCGATTACTTGGAGGACTGTATCGATACACCGACGCCGGATTCTCTGTGATCTCGTTTCAACCCGATGTGCTGCAAGCGAGTCTGCCGTTTCTACAAGCAGTCGATGTCAATGATCTGGCAACTGTGCGAATGCGCATTGGCAGTCTAACCGGTAGCAAGCTGGAAAACTGGGTCAACGATCAACTCTACCGACGCGCATCGGTCAGTAGCGCCGCGGGCGCCAACTTTTTGAACTTGCTGACCCGCCAATTGAGTGTTGATTCAGCCGGTGCATTGGAGGCGGCCGAAGATATATTGGGCAGCGAATTACAATGTCCGCTCGGTGGCCAGTACGAGTATTCCGAGTCGTTTGGCCGCTGGATCAGTTCCGCTTGGCGAGCGTCGATGCCCGATCGCAGCATGCCCCCTGGATACGTGGCACCGGCGATGACCTGGTTTCGCGGCGCTGAAGCCACACTGACGCAGTACGCCGATCGATTGGTCGCCGACGCCGCGCTGACGGTCAAGCGTCAGAAGTCACCGGTTGTTTCCAAATAATCGTCGCTCCGGATGCGCTCCAACGCTACGGCACATTTGGTTGTGGCGTCATTTTCAGCCGTCCAGCGATGGCGGTGGCAATCTGGCACTCCGGTCCCAGATAAGCGGTCGTCAAAAATCGCCGATCGCGGTGACGCGCCGACGCTTCGGCGATTTGTTGTGAAATGGCATCGAATAGCCGCCCGGCGAACAACAAATGCGGTTGGACAATGATCGTTTCGATTCCATCCATCGCCGCAACGCGATCAAGCATCTCGGGCAGTCTTGGTTCCGCCATCGCGTAAAAGGCGGTCGTCGTATGCGCAAATCCCATCCGCCATGCGACGACTTCGGTCAATACCCGCATGTCGGCTTGGGCGCATGGATCAAAGCTGCCGCGACCGACCATGACGAGCGCGGATTTGGATCGATCAACCGTCCGATCGACTTCGCCAATACGCTGTTGGACCAATTCGATCATGGCGCGATGGCGCGACAGTGGTCCTGACTGATCGACGCCAATATTCGGTGTCCTGGTGTGACATTGAGCGACCAAATCGGGGATGTCACGTTTGGCGTGCCCGGCCGCAAACAATAAGAGTGGGGCGACATGAATGTGTTGGACGCCCAGTGCCGCTAGCTGATCCCAAGCCTGCGGGATCGTCGGCTCTTGAAACTCCAGCAAGCAGGATGCCACCGGTGCTGGAGACAATTGATCGGCCAACCGCTGACCAAGCTCAAAAAACTGCCGCGTTCCCAACGCGTCCCGGGTTCCATGGCCGACCAGCAACACGCCGGTCGATGAATCCAACGCGATTGCCCGATCGTGGGGCTTGGCGTGCAGCGGTTCACGGCCAGTCTTGTCCGATGGCAAGTGTGGACTCACTGCACGACTTCGGATTTTGCGAATCCCTTCGAATCGAGCAGTTTGATCGCGGCGTCGACATCAAAGCCCGCATCGTATTGGACGATGACTTGTCGGTTGTCAATCGTGCCTTCTTCTTTCTGCTCGGCCAGGGCCACCTCATTGACGGTGGCGGTTTCTTCCAGCGTCTCTTTGATTGTCGGAAAACAGGCGAACTCGCAATGCATCTCCGGGACGCTCAGTACCAACTTCCCTGGCTCGGACATCACGTTGGCACTGGCGGGTGTCGCCGACACGTTTGGCACATCGCCGGACGTTTGCTCGGTTTCGCCGGGCACCAAGGCGATTGCAATCGCGATGCCCAATGCTGCCAAAACAGCGATGCCATATGCCAATGAACGCATTTCGTTATTCCTCTGACTCGGTGAAACAATTTTGCTTGAAATGACGGCTGCCGCCCGTCTGGGTAAAGGATTGTCCAATGATCACCGCAAGGCAAGTCGGTTTCACGCTGTAGCGTACCGCTCGGCCGCTGCAGACGGCGGTCAACCGATGTCGCATGGGACCGCTGGCGGTGTTTTATGCGGCAGCGGCATTCGTCTTGACGTGGGGGTCCGATTTTTCGCACTTTCCGCCGGACTTTAGAAAAACCAGCCGGATTCTGAAAAGTTTTCAGGAGATTTCGTTGCAAAGACTTTGGCCTACACTGATCGCCCTCCTCATTCTGGTGACAGCATCCCTGTCTACCGAGGACGCGTTGGCGCAATACAACACTGCGCCAGTGTCGTGGACAGGCGATTACGTGCCCGTGGTCGTGAACGATCCACGGATGACCAATCAGCTCTCATCGGCCGGTGATCCCTATGCACTGGTCGCGTCACGCCGCAATTTGCCTTGGTTAGGCAACATGTTTGGCTCCAACGCAAATAGTGCCCAGATCGTTGGACCTGCCGCGAACTCGCCCAACACGAGTGGCGGATCACCCCTGCTGGGCGGCGGTGCTGGATTTCGCGGCGATGGGCCAAGTCTCTGGACGCAATCACCTTGGATTGGCAACGGCAATCTGTTTCCCAACGCCTATGGCGCCGTCAATCAACGACTCTGGCTGCGCGGCGAATGGTTGCTCTGGGACACCAAAGCAATGGAGACACCACCACTGGTCACCGCGAGCTCCGCGGGAACACCCAGGGAGACGGCGGCCGTTTTGGGCGAATCCGACACGGCGGTCTTGTTCGGTGGACGACAAATCAACGGCGACACCGTTTCGGGTTTTCGCCTCGGAGGTGGATTTTGGATCACGCCCCAACAAAACTTTGCGGTCGAAGCGGAGTACTTTCAGCTTGCCGAACAGGATGATGGAATTCGCGGTGGCAGCGATGGTTCGGCTATCCTCGGTCGTCCCTTTTTTGACATCGTCGCCGGCCAGGAAACGGCCCAATTGATTTCGTATCCCGGAGTCGTTGCCGGCAACGGAAGCGTCGAAACCGCAACAAATTTGCGTTCCATTTTGTTTAACGGACGCGCGGCGCTCTGTCCGTCCAACGGCACCTGTTGCAACACCTGCGGCATCCCCGATCGCGTCGACTGGATTCTGGGGTACAGGCACATGCAACTGGACGACACGATCACGATTCGCGAAAACCTTCGTTCACTTTTGACATCCGCACCGGGAACCATTGCACTGACCGATCGCTTTTACACGGAGAACGAATTTCACGGCATGCAGTTGGGCGTCGCGCATCGCGCAAACTTCCAACGCGCTTGGTTGGAATCGATGCTTCGCGTCGCGCTGGGTGTCAACCAACAAACCGTCCGAATCAGCGGCAGCAATACGATCACCGAAGCCGGTTTGACCGACACGCTCAGCGGCGGTCTGCTGGCGCAACGAACCAACAGCGGCAATCACGAGCGTGACAAATTCACGATGATCCCGGAAGTCACCACACGACTGGGCATTCGTTTGACCCAATCACTGCATGCCACCGTCGGTTACTCGGTCATTTACTTTCCCAACGTCGTCCGTGCCGGTGACCATATCGACACCGACGTCAATCCCGGGCTGATTCCACCCGAAGCCGTTCCGCTGACCGGTGCCCTGCGCCCTCGTTTCCGCTTCGTCGAAACCGATTACTGGGCACACGGACTGACTCTGGGCGGTGAGTGGGCCTTCTGAAAAAGGCAGACGGGCGATCCACCGCGATCACCGATCGACTCTTTCTGTTCGTGTGTCGTTTAATAGCTCATCGAGTTTCACGCGCAAAAACTCTCCCGATCTTGATGATTGGACGCGCGAAAATTCTGCACATCGACTCTTTCGATGCCGATGACTACAGGGATTAGGTTGACTTTGTGGTCAGCTGTGCGTTCTTTACGCGCGCTGCCGAGTCATCCGCCAGAGCCATGCTGTTGAGTGCATGCCCGAACGTTTTTCAGGCAGCCTGTTTCAGGTACCGCATTCGCCGCATGGCTTCCCTCTCGATCGATGGCGATTCGCGATGAACCGGAAAACGAAACGACTGCGTCAAGCCTTGGCAAACCTGCGAACCAAACAATCCTCGCGCAGGACGACCCGGTGCCGTTTGCGACTAGAGCAATTGGAACACCGCCGCGTGCTGGCCGCGCCGACGGATCTTGCCAGCATCTCCGGCATTGTCTTTGACGATAGCAATAACAATGGTTCGTTCGACGCCGGCGAACCGGGAATCAGCGGTGCCACGATCGAACTGTTCCGTGACAATGGAAACGGGTCCTTTGATCCCGGCAGTGATACGCCGATTCTGCCCAATGCGACGACCAACGGATCAGGCCAGTACACGTTTTCCTCACTGACCGCCGACACGTACTTTGTCAGACAGCCGGCCCAAACCACGTCCCTGGGTCGCACGCTCCCAGAGAATGTTTCCTCACCGATCGTCATCAGCGCAGCGGACGCTGAAGGACGCGACATCCGGTTTATCGACACCTTCGACGGTGCAGCTCAGACCGTTAACGATAGCACCAACGACGGCGTTCCCGTTTTGTCGTCGCAAGCTGCACCCGAAGCCATTGGTGGTGAACGTGACCTTTTCGTCAATAAAACCAGCGTCAATGGTGCGGTTCAATTAAGCGTCAATAGTCTCTTTCCCGACGCGCTTGCTTTCGATTCCATCAGCAACGGCGACGGCCAACGTCGCGTCAGCTGGGACGGTACCGACGGAGATGCAGCAGTCATCGACGACACCGGACTGAGCGAAGACTTAACCGGCGGTGGAACGGCGACCGGTATCAATCTGGACATCGGCGCCGATTTGACCGGTGGGACAGCGATCGTGCGTCTATACAGTGACGACGGCAACGCAGCGACAGCCACACGATTCAGCAGCGCAACAATTTCGATTCCTGCGACAGGGGGCGGCACGACGGTCACAGAGTACGTGCCGTTCTCCAGCTTTACCGCATCCGGCGGGGGCGCGATTCTGACTGACGTTGACGCGATCGAATTGGAGATCACCGGCACGACAAACATCAACGGCACCGCGCAATTGGTTGGAACGCTCGGCCCAACGATCACACCGCAAAACTTTGCGAACTCCCAATCGGCCGATTTGAATTTAACCAAAACGGTCAGCGATGCCACGCCCAACGTCGGCCAACAAATCGCCTACGTCGTCACCGTCACCAACTCGGGACCGTCGGCGGCCAGTGGCGTTCAAGTCACCGATGTGCTGCCCGCCGGCATGACCTACGTCAGTGATGTCCAGTCGCAGGGTACTTATAACCCGACCAACGGTGTTTGGACGGTCGGCAACATCGGCACGGGCGCTGGATCGAACTCGGCGCAGCTGACCATCAATGCAACCGTCGCGACACTGGGAGCAAAAACAAATACAGCGGAAATCACCGCGGTCGATCAGACCGATCCAGACAGCGCTCCGAACAACAACAACGCGGCCGAAGACGATCAACAATCCGTCACCTTGACTCCCGAGTCAATCGATCTGTCACTGACCAAAACGGTCAGCAACCCGTCACCAAGCGTCGGAGACACGATCACCTTCACGATCGGCGTGCTCAATGCCGGGCCAAGTACCGCAACGGGTGTTACCGTCCGCGATGTCCTGCCCGCCGGTGTCACGTTCGTCAGCTCGACCTCCACCAACGGTAGCTCCTACAACAACGGCTCCGGGATTTGGAATCTGGGAACACTCACAGCGAGCCAATCGGTCGAATTAGCAATCACCGCCACCGTCACGTCCAGCGGCTCGCGGACCAACGTCGCCGAAATCATCACCGCCAACGAACAAGACGTCGATAGCACACCGGGTAACGGCGACATCAACGAAGACGACCAAGACTCAGCCGTATTCTCCAGTTCGCAAGCCGACTTGTCCCTGACCAAAACGGTCTCCAACGCGTCGCCGAATGTCGGCGAGAACGTCACGTTCACCGTGACGGTACAGAACGCCGGTGCCGACTCGGCGACAAGCGTGACCGTTTCGGACTTATTGCCCTCGGGACTCACTTTTACGTCCAGCAGTCAACCCTCTGCCTACAACGCGTCCACGGGTGTCTGGACGATTGGAACGGTTGCACCCGGCGCCACGCCCACATTGAACATCAACGCGACCGTGGATTCACTCGGTGTCAAGACGAACACGGCGCAGATCCGCACCTCCGATCAAGACGATCCCGACAGCACGCCCAATAACAACAATCCGGCCGAAGACGACCAACAGAGCGTATCGGTCACACCCGCATCAGCCGATCTGTCGCTGACAAAGACGGTCAATGATCCGTCACCCAACGTCGGTCAGCAAGTTACCTTCACGGTCGTCGTCAGCAACAGCGGACCCAATGCCGCGACAGGCGTCACGGTCCGCGATCAGTTACCCGCCGGAGCGACGTTTGTTTCGACAACATCGTCGGACTACAACAGTTCGACTGGAATCTGGAATGTCGGCACAGTTTCCGCCGGCGGTTCATCGACATTGAACATCGTTGCAACGGCCAATTCGGCCAACGTGACGATCAACACAGCGGAAATCATCACTTCGGATCAATTCGACCCCGATTCCACTGCTGGCAACGGTAACGCCAGCGAAGACGATCAAGCCAGCGCGCAGATTCAGTCTCAGCAGATCGACCTTTCACTGACCAAAACCGTCAACAACACCGCACCCAACGTCGGTGACGAAATCACATTTGTGATCACGATCAGCAACGCCGGTCCCACCACCGCGACGGGAGTGGAAGTCACCGAAGTCCTGCCCTCGGGTGTGACGCTGCTATCGAGTTCGCCTAGCTTGGGAAGCTTCAACACTTCCAACGGCGTCTGGACGGTCGGAACCCTCGCCGCCAACTCTCCGCAGACACTCTCCTTGCGAACTCGCGTCGATTCGCCGCAGAATTCATCCAATACCGCGCAGGTCACCGCAGCTGATCAAAGCGATGTCGACAGCACGCCGGCCAACAACGATCCCACCGAAGACGACCAGGACTCCGTCGCCTTTGCCACGCCGATTGCCGATTTGTCACTGACCAAAACGGTCGACAACAGCAATCCCAACGTCGGCGACACAGTGACGTTCATGGTCACGTTGCAAAATGCGGGACCCGACGGTGCGACGGGTGTGCAAGTCACCGACCTGTTGCCCAGTGGGATTCGATACATCTCCAATACACTCAGCGCAGGGACATACAGTCCCAGTACCGGTATTTGGAATATTGGGTCGGTAGCCAACGGCGGCACAGCCATGCTGCAACTGCTCGGTGAAGTCCTTTCGCTTGGCGAAACATCCAACACCGCACAGGTCACCGCGGCTGATCAAAGCGACCCCGATTCGACACCGGCCAACTCAATCGCGACCGAAGACGATCAAGCCTCGGTGCAGTTCACCGCGCAACAGATCGACCTATCGCTGACGAAAACGACGTCAGCCGATCGCCCAGCGATCAATGAACCGTTTACCTATACCGTCACGGCCACCAACAGCGGCCCCGACACCGCCACCGGCGTCCAAGTGACCGATAGCTTGCCAACCGGCCTGACGTACGTCAGCAGTTCGCCCGCCGGCATCTACAATCCATCCACCGGTATCTGGACCGTCGGCTCGATCGCCAGTGGCAACTCGGCGTCGCTGCAGATCACCGCGATGGCGACAACGCCGGGCGTGAAGGTCAACTCAGCCCAGGTCACGGCCGCTGACCAAGCCGACATCGACAGTACACCGGCAAACAATGTGTCCGGCGAAGACGACCAGGCGGCGGTGTCGATCACGCCGGCCAGCGCCGACCTTTCCTTGACCAAAACGGTCGATGACTCCAACCCCAACGTCGGACAGCAAGTCACATTCAATATCAGCGTCACCAACGACGGGCCCGACGCAGCAGCCAACATCGACGTGCGCGATTCGCTGCCCAGCGGTTTGTCGCTCCTATCGGCCAATGAATCTGCGGGTACGTACAACACGACTACCGGCATCTGGTCGATCCCCACCCTGTCTGCCAACGGATCAGCCACCCTGGTGATCCAAGCAATGGTTGATTCGATCGGTGACAAAATCAATACGGCGGAAATCATCGCCAGCAGTCAAGCCGATCCCGACAGCACACCGGGCAATAATGACTCCGGCGAAGACGATCAGGACTCGGTCACGCTCTCACCCGAATTGGTCGATCTGGCGCTGGCCAAAGTCGTGGACAACTCCAATCCCAACGTCGGCGACACCATCGCTTACACATTGACCCTGACCAATGACGGGCCATCGACCGCAACGGGCGTACAAGTCACCGACTTGTTGCCAAGTGGTTTGACATTTGACGGTGCGACGCCCAGCCTGGGAACCTACAACGCGTCGTCAGGCATTTGGGAAGTCGGATCGGTCGCAACCGGATCAACACCTTCACTGGTCATCCGCGCCACGGTCGGCAATACTTTGGGCGTCATCAACAGCGCCGAAGTGACCGCCATCGACCAGCCCGATGTCGACAGCACGCCGGGCAACAACATTGCCAGCGAAGACGACCAAGACAGTGCCAGCTTTGATACGCAAAGGGCCGACTTGGCATTGACCAAAACCGTCGACAATTCGACGCCCGGTCGCAACGACAACGTCAACTTTACACTCACGTTGACAAACGCCGGCCCCAACACAGCGACCGATGTTGTCATCAGTGATTTGTTGCCGGCCGGATTGCGGTTCGTCTCGGCCAATCCCAGCATCGGAAACTACGAGTCGACCAACGGCCGATGGACCGTTCCCAGTGTACCGGTCGGCGCCATTGCGACGCTGCAAATCTCCGCCGCGCTAACTAGTGCGAACGCATCGACCAACACCGCGGAAATCATTTCGGCCCGTCAGTTCGATACCGATAGTACGCCGGGCAATAGTGCACCGGGCGAAGACGATATCGACGATGCATCGGTCACACCGCAAGTCATCGATATCTCAGTATCCGGTTCGATTGACAACGCCGAACCACTCGAAGGCGAAACGATTCAGATTGTCTTCACCGCGACCAACGCCGGTCCCAACGCGGCAACGAACGTAAATTTCAATGCCTTGTTGCCTACCGGGCTGACGCTGCTGTCCAGCCAGCCACAAACCGGCAGCTACAACTCGACAACCGGCCAGTGGTCCGTTGGCAACCTAGGCGTCGGTGCAACCACCCAACTGACACTCAATGCGCAAGTGGACAGTCGTGGGATCCGAGCGGTACCGATCGAATTGATCAGCGCCGATCAGTTCGATGTTGATAGCACACCGGCAAACGACGTGGCCGACGAAGACGACCAGACCGAAGTCCTGGTTCGAGCACCCCGTTTGCTTCAAAAGCGACTGTTCTTGTCGCGATAGATTGTTCCTATCGCGAAAGTTAGCGGCTCTGGCATCCCGCGGTCACAAAATGCACCGCAACCGGTCTTAAGCGTTCAACTTGACATCGGGCGAATCGGCCAAGTTGACCCAAACGTGGACATGTGGCGCGCCGCGAAAATGCCAGACGAAACTCGGTCCTTCGACTCGCCAATTGTCCCAGACTTTGTCATTACCGATGTCACGATCGGTGTAGAAGGACAGGTTGCACGCATCCATTCCGCCCTGAGCCTTGATGCACTGCATCGCTTCGTCACGATCACTTTGTCGGTACTGTTCGACCAAGCTTGCCAGCACCTTTTGCAAGTGCTCCTTTTGGTCCGACGACATGTCCGAAACAGGCAATCCAGTGAATTTGCCGCCTTTGCCTTGAAACGCGACCGATTGCTCACGCGGTGTCTTGGCAACGCGTGATTGCTTTTGCTGTCGACCGTCCAGCATCTTGTACAGATCATTGGCACCGACCGCTTGGTCCCAAAACACATTGTCGGTGTGCTTGGGATCCTCGTTGTTTTGCGGCGCGTGCCCGTAAAAAATCGGTCCGCCAAACGCTACGTGCTCGGCTGAGTTACCGTCGCAACGCAGTGTCATGTGACGGCCCGTGAGAACCATTTCAAATTTACCGTCACCGGGTTTTCCAAAGATCGCGATCGACTGTTCGTTTCCAAAACCGCCACAGTCGTCCTCCATCTGTTGATAGTAACGCTCGTGCCAATCGGGATGCACGATCGACTCGAAGACCTGTTTGATTAAATCTCGCTGCTCGTCGGTATAGAAATCATCGTTGATTTCGCGTTTGGTGATGTTCCAATTGTTAGCAACAAACGTGCGCAACAAACCACGTTTCTTGTCGGTGTGATTCCAATCAAAACAGACGTCGCTTTTTTGTTGGTCCGTGAACGACTTGTACAAACGACCCACAACGGTCTCGGCCGTTGCCGTCGATGTGGCTTCTGCCTGGGCCATGGATGCGGACCCAGCGCCGACGGCGACGGCTGCAGCGGCGGTGGTTTCCAAAAACTGACGACGGTTCAACCAGGGGCGGTCATTCATGTTTCGATTGATCCAGACAAGGAGGGTGAAGGTTAAAAGTGGGGCCACGCAGTATATCACGGCCTTGATCCTATTTCGGGCACGACCGCAACCGTCCATTTCGCGCCTTGTCGATCGACCGCTGATCCAATGACGGGGTCGCCGCGGAAACGACAAGCTGATGGGCCACAAAAAAAGCGTCCTTTCCACGTTTGGGCGGAAAAGACGCTTTAGGAAAGCTTTCGCAATCGCGAATCGAAATGACCGATTTAACTGTTCACCGCTTCTCGCATTTCGATTTCGTACCCCTCGCGATAGGGACGAGCCAAGAACGCGTTCGCCTCGTCGTCGCCAACGATTTGTTCGCTTTCATCGTCCCATTTCAAGTCGCGGCCAAATCGTGCTGAGATTCCGGCCAAGTGACAGACGTTCAACATTTGCATATGAGTGTGAACATCCGAAATCGGCTCTTTGCCTTCACGATGGCAGTGCAAGAAATTGGCCCAATGCTGTTTCCGCTCGTTCGACTCCATCGGCATCCCTTTATAGACCTTTGCAATCGCGTCCTCGGGCAAGGGGTTGTTGGCAAGGTCTTCCACGGGCTTGCCGACCAGCTTGCGTCGATTGACAAAAATCCGTCCCTTATCACCCGTGATCAAGACACCGTTGTCGGTATCGTTGCGAATGATCATCTCGGTGCCGCCGGGATACTTCACACTGAAATTGAAGCTGGTCGCGGTATTGTAGCGATCCTTCTGCTGTGCAAAACCGTTTTTGTAATCGACCGGATGTTCCGCGCTGCCGCCGATGCTAATCGGGCCCGCCGTTTGACCGTTCAATTTCAACGCCCAATTACAGATGTCGACATGGTGGGCACCCCAGTCGGTCAATTTGCCACCGGAGTATTCGTACCACCAACGAAATTCGTAGTGGCAGTTGGTGTTACCGCGACCCTTGCCGTTTTTCGCTGGGAGATGTCGATAATCAACCTTTGGTGCCGGACCTAGCCAACGATCCCAGTTCAGTTCTTTGGGGACATCCGCGACCGGAATCTCAGGACTTGCCGGTGCTCCACCAATTGCCGCCTGCACCTGTCGGATTTTTCCCAGTCGGCCATCGGCGACGATCGCCATTGCTTTGACAAACAGTGGAAACGTACTGCGCTGTTGCGTGCCCACTTGCACGATACGGCCGGTTTCTTTTTGGACATTGCGAATCAGCTTGCCTTCGTCGATGGTCAAGGTCAGCGGTTTTTCGCAGTAGACATCTTTACCGGCGTACATCGCTTCGATCAGCGGCTTGGTGTGCCAGTGATCAGGTGTGCCGATGTGAATGACATCGACGTCATCACGAGATAACACTTCGCGATAGTCTTCGTAAACATCCGCTTTGCCTTGACTCATGTTCTTGTTGGAGCTTTCAAGGCGACCGGCATCCACATCAGCGATTGCGACAACATCGATCCAGTCTTGGGCTGCACGAATGTTACCGTTGGCCATGCCGCCGGCACCAATCACTCCCAACGTGACGCGATCATTCTTGCTCTTGGTCTCTTGAGCGAGCGTTCGAGGCGTCGAAAAAAAGTAAGGTACCGATGCCGCCGCGCCGACCGTCGCGGAAGTTTTCAAAAAGTCGCGACGTGGTTGTCTTTTCTGAGACATGTATTTACCTCATGTGTTCGGTTGATATTTTCGCTGGTCCCCCGATTCGAGCGGGTCCGACCCCACGTAGTCTAACCTACCGCTGCCGCGATGGGGAGCAACAACGTTGTGAAACGGATCCCACAAGTGACTTCTTTTCACCCGTGGCATCCACGGCGACCGCCCTATCGTGGCACGCACCATCTTGTCGCTGCACCTGCTATGTGGGACAACCCCGGTTCGCTGGTGCGTCGACCAACGTTGCTCAACGCCTTCCACTCGATTGCTTCAATTGGATCTGGCCCCATGACCCCAGATGAATCCGCTGACGAATCACCCGACACCTCCGCCGACTTGCTGGATTCGATCATCGCTGGCGATACCGACAAAACCCGCTCGCTCTTTCTTGATGCTGAATTCATCATGATCAAAGTCAGCGAACCAGACGAGCAGGATGACGAGGAACATGTGGGTGCATTGACAGCCAACGTCGATGACATGGACGTGTTGATCGTGTTTACGAACGAAGAGCACGCTGGAAACTTTGTGCAAACGATGGGCGAACTGTTTGACGAGAGCGACGAAATCGAAGGGTTCTTTGTCGACGGTGGCGCCGTGTTGGAATATCTGCCCGACGGCTTCGGATTGCTGATCAATCCCGAAAGCGACGATTCGGCGGTGATGCAAAACGCCATGCTGGACGAATTGCGAACCTCCAGCTAGTAGAAACCGTGCGGATTGGCCGGATGAGAATCGAACCGGTCCGTGCGTGACGGGTGGTAAAATGACTCGTTCGCGGAACACTTGTCGAGCTACAATCGGGGGCTCGCGGTCGGCTTGGAATCAACACTCCACGCATCGGCGTTTCGCTAACTTTGATCCACCCAATTTCGCTATGAGTCACGCTTTCCTTCTTTGGCGTCTGTCCTGTTTGCCAATGCAAATGTCAACGCCGACTTTGAATCGGCTCGCGAACGTAGTGTTGGCAGTCGCGCTGATCCTACACACTTCTGCTCCATCAAGTGGGCAAGAGGCCACGACAACTGGGCAAGCGTCCACGACGCTCGCGGCAGAAGAAATTCAAGTGCCGGCGGGATTTGTTGTCGATCTTGTCTACACCGCGAAACCCGAGACCGAAGGATCCTGGGCTTCGCTGGCCACCGACAATGAAGGTCGGTTGATCGTCGGTGCCGAAAAAGAATTTGGTTTGCATCGGATCACGATCAACGACAATGCTGTTACATCCGAAAAGGTTCCCGTCGACATCAAGGCCACCCAAGGAATGGTCTGGGCTTTTGACAGCCTGTATGTTCAGGAAGCAGCTGCAACGCTGAAGCGTGTTTACGATTCGGACGATGACGGACAACTGGATGCTGTCGAGTCACTCCCCGGCTCAGATGGATCGGGTGGGCACGGAACGCATGCCGTCGTTCTCAACGACGATCAGCAAGACCTATTCATCGTTGGCGGCAACCACGCCGACGTGCCGCCGCTGGTCGGATCTCGAATCCCAACGTCCGAAGAAGATCTGTTACTGCCACGCCAATGGGATGCGCGTGGGCACGCGGTCGGACGCTTAGCGCCTGGCGGTTGGATCACCCGGTTTGATCCCAAAGCCAAAACACACGACCTATTTTGCGCCGGCTTTCGTAATCAATACGACGCCGCGCTCAATCGCGACGGCGAACTGTTTACGTTTGACGCCGATATGGAATGGGACATGGGCATGTCGTGGTATCGTCCAACGCGAATCTGCCACGTTGTCAGCGGCGGTGATTACGGTTGGCGCAGCGGGACCGGGAAATGGCCAAGTTACTACGAGGACAGCCTGCCGCCGGTGATTGAGATTGGACCGGGGTCGCCGACGGGAATGGTCTCCGGTCGCGATGCGCTTTTTCCATCACGCTATCGTGACGCAGTCTTTGCCGTCGACTGGACCTTCGGAACAATCTATGCCATCCACATCGAACCGGCAGGATCCAGCTATACCGCACAGAAAGAGATCTTCTTGACCGGGGCTCCCCTACCGATCACCGACGCGGTCGTCGGTATCGACGGCGCCATGTATTTCGTTACCGGTGGTCGCGGCATCCAGTCCGCTCTTTATCGAGTGCGGTATACGGGCGATCAGTCAATCGATTTGGCGTATCACTCCAACGAGAACGAAAAGCTGCACGCCAATTCTCGCAGGATCCGCCAATTAATCGAACGTTTTCACGGGCGACAGGATGCCCAGGCGATCGACGAGGCTTGGCCGTTGCTGGATGCCAAGGACCGTTTTATACGCCACGCGGCTCGCGTCGCCATCGAATCGCAGAGTGTTGATCAGTGGGCAGCAAAGGTGTTCGACGAAACTCGGCCGCAAGCGGTTATCACGTCGGCAGTCGCGCTGGCGCGGTCCGCTGGCGACCAGGACATCAAAGCCGAGTTGCAAGAACTCTTGGTCGAAAAACTGCTGCAATTGGATGTGGGCAAACTCCCCGACGCGCAAAAGCTGGGTCTCTTTCGCGCCTATTCGTTGGCATTCATTCGGCTGGCGCCCGTTCTTGACTCGCAGCGCGAGCCGATTGCCACCCAGATCGATTCGCTCTTTCCGTCAACCAATCAGGACATCAACACCGAATGGGTTCGCCTGAGCGTCTATTTGCAAACACCCGATGTAATCGAGCGCGTGTTGCAACAGATCGAGAACCGGCCTGATCCGGTGCCGCCGCAGTGGGCCGAATTGATTTCTCGTAACGATCGATATGGTGCGCCCATCGCCAAGTTGATGGAAACTCCCCCACCGTCAAACGAAATCGGATATGCGTTCATGTTGCGCAACTTGCGAAATGGTTGGACACTGGAACAAAGAAAACGCTACTTCGAATTCCTCGCCGCGGCAGCGAAGTTTCCCGGCGGCAATAGCTACACAGGATTTCTGCGCAATCTGCAAACCGAAGCTCTGGGGCAATGCAGCAATACCGAGCGCCAGCAGCTGACCGATGTCACGGGCGAAGCATTCGATCCCAAACCACCCTTCGAAATCCAGCCGATTCAGGGTCCTGGCCAAGTTTGGACGCTGGAGCACGCGATTGCTGCTACGCAGGCCACCCAATTGCGTAAAGCGGATTTCGAGAACGGCCGCAGCCTTTTCCACGCCGCCGACTGTGGCAAATGCCATCGCATGGATGGTTTCGGCGGCGACATCGGACCCGACCTCACCAGCATTCCCTTTCGATTCGACACCCAATACGTACTACAGGCGATGATCGATCCCAGCGCGGTGATATCCGATCAATATCAGGCCTATTCGATCTTGCTGAGCGACGGTCGCACCATGACCGGATTGGTCGTGCCGGACGGAGAAAAAATTGCCATCCACGTTGCCGGCGCCGAAGCGAAAACGATCCGCGTCGATCTCGATGAAATCGAGACACTCTCACCCGCCAATGTCTCGCAGATGCCCAGCGGGCTGATCGATCGTCTCAGCGAAACGGAATTGCGAGATCTCGTCGCGTATCTGCTTGCGGGCGGCAATCGAACTGCAAAAGTGTATGGAAAGAAGCGAGCCCAATAAGAAAATCGGTAACTCGGTTATACTGACCAGCAGTCCGATCGATCGCACCGATCTTCCCCACGCATTGAAAGCTTGTCCTTGCACTCGCGTTGTCTTCTCACACTCGGTTTTTGCACCTTGCTGTTGGCATGCGCCACGACTGGATGCAAGCAGAAGAATGCGACCACGGGCGGCCCGAATGCTGGTTCAAAGAAACCATCGGAAGCCACATCGATAGCGTCCATCGAACACGCAAAATCGTCACTCGACGCCGGGCAGATTGTCCAGGCGCAGCAGCAAATCCAACAAGTGCTGCTGGCGAATCCCAACGACACGGTCGCATTGGAACTGGCGGGCGACATCGCCGTTCGGACCGGTCAGAACACCAAAGCAGCCGAACTGTACCAAACAGCATTCGACCAATCCGATATTCCACCGGTCGCTTTGGTGAACAAACTGGGGGCCCAGTACATGACCATCGGTCGCCCGTTTGATTCAATTCGGATCCTCCAGAGCGCGCTACAGTCACACGGCGAAAACGCTCAGCTTCGCCAAACCACCGTCGGAATGATGGCATCGGTTGCATTGCAGCAACAAGCTCTAGAGCACCTGCAATGGTTAGTCCAACACGGGCATGGCGCACCCAATTTGCTGATCATTTTATCGAACCTAAATCGACCTCAGACCAAAAAAGAGACCTGTACGTTTGCCCTGAAAACCTATCCCGATGACCTACGACCCGCCTATGGATTGGCGCGATTGGATGCCTATGACGGAAAGTGGCAAACGGTCCGCGATCAGCTTGCACCGGTCGTCAACAAGCATCCCGATTTTTTGCCAGCGCAAGCACTCTACTTACGAGCACTCGTCGAAGTCCAAGATGACGAAGCGGTTGGCAAATGGATCGCCGATCCGCCTGCCGGTATCGAAACCGAGCCTGACTACTGGATTGCGGCAGGCATCTGGGCGGATCGAAATGAAAGTTTCGACCAAGCGGCGGGCGCATTTTATCAAGCGGTTCGGCGAGATGAGAATAACGAGGATTCTCTGTCGCGGTTGGCTCGAAGCTTGAAATTGATCGGGCACGACGAGGACGCAATACTCGCAGCCGAGCGAGCCAAGAAGCTAATCGTCCTGCGCGATGCCATGGACAAATTCTTTTCATGGCGCGGTGATTCTCAAACCGCCGTGATCCCAATTTCGAAATCGCTACTGGATCTTGGCCGACCCTGGGAAGCCACCGTGTGGCTACAAGCCGCATTCCAAATGAGTCAGCAACCCGACCCGCGTCTACCCGATCTTTACCAGTCCGTTCGATCCAACCTGACCGGCACGACGCCCTGGCAACAGGCCGAGTACCTGGTGTCGGACAAGATCGACGGTTCGCAATTTCCTGACATCGCGTGGAATATGGAATCGATCTCACAATCGCCCGACATGCTGACCATCGAACCCTCCAGTATCCGGTGGACCGATCGAGCAGACGAACTGGGGCTACGGCACGTTTGCAGCATCCAAAAACCAGCGGGTGTCGAAAGTAACATTGCGATCTACCAGACCGGTGCGGGCGGAGCGGGCGTGATCGATTTTGACCTGGACGGACACCCTGACGTTCACTTGACCAAAATCGATGGGCGGCCCCGACAACGCGACTCCAGTCCCAACCGCTTGTACCGTAACGACGGCAAGGGGTTTGTCGACGTTACCGATCGATGCGGTGCAGGTGATACCGGATTCTCACAAGGAGTCACCATTGGCGACTACAACGCGGATGGATTCCCCGATGTGCTGATCGGCAATATCGGCAGCAACCGTCTGTATCGAAACAACGGGGATGGAACCTTTGATGACGTCACGATGAAAGTCGGTTTAAGTGACGACGACTGGACCACTTCGACGGCGATGGCCGACTTGGACGGCGACTCGCTGACCGATCTGTTTCAAGTCGCCTATTGCGCAGGTGATGCACCACTACAGCAGCAATGCATTGACAAAACGATTGGCGAACCACGCTCGTGCACGCCCATCGCATTTGATGCTCAGCGTGACCGCGTCTGGAAAGGCAACGCCGAGGGAACATTCACCGACGTGACCGACCATTGGCTAACCGATCATCTACCCGGTTTTGGACTCGGAATCGTCGTCGGCCAATTCGATGGCGATACGGGGTTGGATACCTACGTTGCCAACGATACCGTCGCCAACCATTACTGGTCGCGCGATGCCAAGACCGATGATGGATTCCGTCTTGGCGAAAGCGCAACCATCCGCGGTCTGGCATTGAGCGATCAGTCGGCTGCTCAAGCATCGATGGGAATCGCGGTCGGCGACGCTGACTCCGATGGTGACGTTGACTTTTTTGTCACGCACTTTACGGACGATCACGCCACTTTTTACGAACAGGTTCGAGTGGGAATGTGGGCGGACCGAACCCGCATCGCCGGCATTTTCCAGCCGACCTATCCGATGCTGGCCTTCGGGACCCAGTGGATCGATGCCGACAACGATGGCTCGGCGGAACTGTTGGTTGCCAATGGCCACATCGATGATTTGACCCACGACGGCCAAGCGTTTCGTATGCCACCCCAGCTTTTTGATCGTACGGCCAACGGCAAATGGGTCGAACTACCTGGCGCAGAAATCGGCGACTATTTCCAAAGCGAACGACTGGGCCGTGCTGTCGCCAACCTGGACGCCAATTCCGACGGTAAGACGGATGCTCTGATTACGCATCTGTACGATCCGGTTGCCTTGCTGATCAATGAAACGGATTCGCTCGCACAGTCAGTGAGATTATTCTTGCGCGGAACCCGGTGTGAACGCGATGCGATTGGGACAATCGTTCAGTACCAGGTCGCTGGTCAGTCAGGTTCCGAGCAACAACAAACAGCGCAATTGTTTGCCGGTGACGGCTATCAATGCACCAACGAAAAATGCATCACCATCGGGACGCACGACGCCGACAAGATCACCGATGTCAGCGTCCGCTGGCCCGATCAGAGCGAAACCAAATTTCAGTCGCTCCGTGCCGGCCACGACTACTTGATCGTGCAAGGCGATCCAGAACCGTTCGAACTGGCAACGCACCGGGGCAATGCACGCCAGGACTGATCTCGCGTCGCTTGATCTTGGAAAAAGCCGCCACGATCAGTTCGGCGCATCCTTGATCGCAAAAGGTTTTTCCGTCTCTGGTTTCGCACCAATCGCTTGACGCAGCGCGTCGGTCTGTTTGCTGACGGACCGCTTGTCACCCGAAAGTTTCAGAAAGTAGTAGTCTTTCGCATCGTCGTTTTCCTCGATCACAATCACGTTCACGACGCGGCTGTTGGGTGTCGCGATTGTCTTCTGTGCAAATGGTGGCCCGTCAGGTTTGTTCCACGTACCGATTACATCCACCAAGATGTAGCTCCCCGCGCGGCACTCTCCTTGGAACATCTCGATCTGTCGATCTTTCTCATCGAACTGACCGAGCCAGCGCTCAACATTCGCTTTTACGCCACCGGTGGGTCCTCCGAAATAGAAGACCACTAAATCAGCCGTTTCAGTACCTTCCGCACTCGCGGGAATGCGAAATTGGGCGGCCCGCATGGACGAAGTCGTTTTTACTTCTTCCCAGTTTTTCGGCACCGCCAACTCGATTGAACGTGCTTGGACTTTCTTCAGCTCCGCACTCGCATCGGATTGCGGCGACTCCGCTAGCGTGATGCTCGTGGTGACCCAGATTAAACCTGCAGCGACAACGAATTTCATCAGGTCTATCTCCCTTTGTAGAGGTATCCAGTGTTGTGATCGTCATTGATATTGGCATCCTTTTTCCGTCGGCGCTTCCAGATTCTCAAGCAACAAACAAAACGGTCATGTTCGGCGCCGCCGATTAAAACATGAATGCCATTCCAAGATAGACTACAGGACTCACTTTCTGTCTATCGGATGATGTCATGAAATCATATGTAGTTGCCGCCTTGTGTGTAGTTATGGCCGGACAAGTCCTTGCGGATTCGCCGAACGATATTTTTGAGCAGCGAATCATGCCCATTTTTCGCTCGCCCCAACCATCCAGTTGCATCCAATGCCATTTGGCGTCGGTCGATCTGAAAGACTACATCCTGCCATCGGCGAAAGACACGTTTGTGTCGCTACGTGATCAAGGATTGATTGATCCCGACAACCCCCGAGAGTCCAAAATTCTTCACCTGATTCAAATGGGTGAAGCCGACCAGGACGTTTCGTCGCAACGGATTCACAAGAAGGCGAGAGAGTCGGAACTCGCCGCCTTTGCTGCTTGGATCCAAGCCTGTTGCGACGATCCGGCAATGTTGGCTTTGCCGAAACTTGCGTCCAACGAGGTCGCCAAACCGGCGGTGTCCGACGTGGTCATTCGTCACGCCCGCAAAGATCGCATTCTCGATTCGTTCGTCCGAAACGTTTGGTCCCAACGGATGCGTTGCTTTCCCTGTCACACGCCGGGCGAGATCGATGACAACAATCCTCAGCACAAAAAACCGCGCGAGCGACATACTGAATTTGTAAAGAAATTCGGTCAGCGAATGAATCTTTTCCGCGAAACACCGCGCGAGACGATGAACGCATTGATTGCCAGCAGTCGAAATCACAGTAACCGCAAACATGCTGCCAAGACATTGCCATTGATCAACGTCGAGAATCCAAAACAAAGTCTGCTGGTGCTCAAACCAACTGCCAAAGTGCCTGCCAAGCAAGAGGACGGCACACTGGGAAAACCTTCCTCGGTGATTCCGGTTTCTCATTTGGGCGGTCTGAAGATGCACAACAACGACCATAGCTACAAAGCTTTTTTGGCTTGGATCGAGGACTACGCCAAAATAGCCAACGGTCAGTACCAAAGCGCCGATCAACTGCCCAGCGACGACTGGAACCCAACACAGTTTGTTTTGCGAATCAAAGAGACACCGGAAACGTTTCATCCCGGTAACGTCGTTCAGCTCTTTCTGCACATCCGCTCCGACGACGGCGACTGGGACGCCACTCCGGTTGCCTTCACCCAAACGATTGTGACACCAAGGCGCATTCTCAATGGCAGTTTGTTTTTGTTGGGCGAATCGAAAAACATTGCACCACGAGTAGAAGCCTGGAAACATGAGCGGGACTATCTGATCAAGGCCTACGTCGATTTCGACGAACAACTTGCTGCCGAACCGACCATGCTGCTCCATCACGGAGAAAGTGACGGGCAATGGACGATCAAGACGGCATGGCAAGAAGGTTTCAAGAACGCAGTGATCCTGACGGCGGAGAATCAAGTCAGCGGCAAATGACGAACAGCGTTCACGTTTGCGCTGTGTCTTTTGACCAATTGATCGCCGCGCGGTGATATCAACGACATCATGCAGAGCCAAGCCAAAACCGTTTCGCACTACGTCAAAGAGCTGCCGCCAGAACGCCGCGATGCGATCGAGGCCGTCCGCAAGATCATTCTCAAAAACCTACCCCAGGGTTACGAGGAAGGCATGCAGTACGGAATGATCGGCTATTACGTGCCGCACAGCATTTATCCGTCCGGATACCACTGCGACCCGTCCCAGCCGCTTCCTTTTGCGCATCTGGCATCGCAAAAAAATTACATGGCGATCTACATGCTCGGCCTTTACGCCGACCCGAAGGTTCAAGAGTGGTTCATCAGCCAATGGCAGGCGACGGGCAAAAAACTTGACATGGGTAAATCATGCATTCGATTTAAATCCCTGGATGACTTGCCGTTGAAGCTGATCGGTCGAGCAATCAAGAAGGTCTCCGTCAAGAAACTGATCCGCGATTACGAAGCAGCCATTGACCCCAAGGTTCGCCAAGCCGCTCGCCAGGAGCGTGCTACCAAAAAGTCGTCTCGCAAAACGGCGCCCGCTAAGAAAGTCGCCAAGAAACGCATCGTGAAAAAGAAGTGATTGATATGGAAGGGCACCGATCGGCGTCCACGTTTTTGGATTTGGGACGCGGTCCCATCATGAATGCGAACACGCCATTGTCATTTCAAGCATCTTTTCGCTTGACCAAACAATGAAAGCCAACACACGGCTCTTCGTCGACGCGTTCCTCGGTCGCCGTTTTCAATATCTCTTGCACCTGCTCCATTCGATCGGGATTCAATGCTGCAGAGACCACGTGTTGTTGGCCATCGGGACCGATCATCACGGTTGTAATCACAGCGACGGTGTCTTCGTGCTGTAACGCTTCGATGATGTGTTCACCAACTTGCTGTTCGGAGTTCTTGATCGTTGTCACGAACTGTGCGATTTGTTTTTGATCCACTTTGTTGGCAACCTCCATGTCGGAGGCGGGGTCGGTGGTGCCAGGTTTGGTGGTGGTGGGCTCGGTAGTGGCGGGGTCGGTGGTGGCGGGTTCTTTGGAATCATCCGACGGTTGCTTTGGTTCTTCGCTCATCGATCACACTCTGCTTGATAACGGCTGGGACGTGCTTTGAGGACACGTCAAGAAAGTTGGTCTGGCGTTAAAGTTTCGATACGACCAAAGCCCGCGACAAGGTGCGCCAGGTCGATATCGACGCGATAGAACGAAAAATCGCCGAAATCAGCGTACATCGCCGCTTCGGGATGCTTCGCCAAGAAAGTTTCCCGCTCACGAGTGTCCTTGTCACGACTGACGGCGACCGCGCTGCCCACGATCGTCAATCGCGGACCTTCCAGAGGATTCCCAGATTCGCCGCCGGTCGCAACCAACAACAAACTGCACCGCGGATCTCGCAGGAGGTTTTGCGTGTGCTTGGCCAAACCGCTGAGCAACATCACCAACGTCGTCGGGCCAGCCGCAGCAACCGTCACCAAGGTGACAAAGGGGCATCCATCGGTCGCAATCGTGCCCAGGCTGCCGACGTGGGTCGACGCGATGATTTTTTTGGCATCGTCAGACATGGTCATCCTAGCTAGCAAAGTACGGAAGCGGGGGATTCTCCACAACTGTAACAGAGAACGACGTGGGCATTCGTAGCGATCAACCGGATCAACTGCCGCTCGATCAACGATCAACATTGACCACCGGATTGGACAGTTCCTATAAGACAGCAAGTCCTTGTCGCGATCGACGTCGGTGCCCACCACGATCTGCGATATCCAAAATACTGAACTCTGGCCAAACCGCATGCTGGGAAGCCGGAAATGATACGGGTCGCCACCCGTAGACAGGGAGTGTCGCAATATGCTGCAAAGCATCAAGAGTTGGAAACGTCAAAGACGCGAAACCCGACGCCGACAAAAGCTGAATCAGCCCAGTGGATACCCGCGTGATTTGGATCGCGATGTGATCGATACGATCATTCGGGTCAAAGATTACACGATGACTTCGGCGGATCGGTTGAACGGTTTGTGCGAGGCGGTTCGTTACATCACCAACACGCAAATCCAAGGCGACATCGTCGAATGCGGCGTCTGGCGCGGCGGCAGCATGATGGCGGTAGCCGAAACGCTGAAAAAACTTGGCGACCAAACTCGACACCTCCACCTGTTCGATACCTTCGAAGGCATGAGCGAGCCCACGGCCAAGGACGTGACCCTGACCGGCGAGTCGGCTGAAGCCTTGATGAACAGCGAGTCCAAAGAGGATGCCACATCGGTCTGGTGCGTTTCGGCTTTGGACGAAGTCCGACGTCATATGGCAGCGACCGATTACCCGCAGGACCAAATTTCGTTTTACAAAGGGAAAGTCGAAGAGACGATTCCAGGCGGCGCTCCTGAGAAAATCGCGCTACTCCGCTTGGACACGGACTTCTACGAATCCACTCGCCACGAGATGGAACATCTGTTCCCAAGATTGTCTGACGGCGGCGTACTGATCATCGATGACTACGGTCATTGGGAAGGTGCCCGACGAGCCGTCGACGAATACCTGCACGAACACGGCATCGGCATGATGCTTCACCGGTTGGACTACACCGGACGTATCGGCATCTACCACCGCGCCGTTACGTTGCAGGGGGTCGGACAGACGGCAAAGGAGCAGGCAAGTGACGCAGCGTGAGGATTCATTTGAAAGATTGCTGAACGTCGGCTGCGGTCGCTGCTACCATCGTGATTGGACCAATGTGGACTTGGTAGCCCATGGTCCGGAGGTTCAACAGTACGATCTTCGTCGCGGATTGCCCTATGAAAGTGATTCGTTCGACGGTGTCTATCACTCGCATGTGTTGGAACATCTCCAACCCGATGATGCACGCGAGATGCTTGCCCAATGCGGTCGGGTATTACGCGAGGGCGGCGTCCTACGAGTGGTCGTTCCAGATCTCGAAGGAATTGCCAAGGCCTACCTGGATTCAATCCAAGCCGCCGAAAGTGGTGACCCCGCTGCATTGGCCAATCATCATTGGATGACGCTGGAGTTAATCGACCAAATGGTCCGACAGCGTGTTGGCGGTCAAATGGGTCACGTCATGCGAGACCCTGATTTGATCAATGCCCCGTTTGTCCGATCCAGAATTGGTGGCGAAATGGGACAGTACAAAAACGCGACCGTCAAAAAGACAGTGTCGCAGCGACTGTCGCGACTACTAGTGAGTGTGCGAAAACAAATCGCTCGCGTCGCCGTCACGTTGGTGGACGGCACAACCGGACTGGCCGCCTACCGCGAGGGCCGCTTTCGACAATCCGGCGAAATCCACCGCTGGATGTACGACCGCATATCGCTGGCCGCGACGTTGCGAGAAGTCGGTTTTGACCACGTTCGTGTCTGCCAAGCCGATGAAAGTACCATCCCCAACTTTGACGCTTACCAGTTGGACCGCGACGAAGCCCAACGAACCAGAAAGCCCGATTCCCTGTTCATCGAAGCGATCAAAGTCAGCACGGCGAGTCAATCTGCGGCGTCGCCTTCGGCCAGGAGAGTCGCGTAAAGCTGGGCGTACTCCTTGGCTTCGCGTTGATGGGAATACTCTGCCAACGCCACTTCACGTGCCATACGTCCCATCGCGGCGGCTTCGTCACGATGCTCCGCCATGTATCGGATCTGCTTGCCCAGCGCAACGGCATCAAAATTCGGCGCGAGCAATCCGGTTTGATGGGGCCTGACCAGATCGGGAACACCGCCGGCATCAAACGCGACCACGGGCGTACCGCTTGCCAGCGATTCCAAACCGGTAAACGGCAGATTGTCCTGAGTCGACGGTAAGATCGACACATCACATGCAGAATAGATCAGCATCATGCGCTTGACATCGGTCACGTAACCCATCGATCGAATCGGCGGGATGGGATGTTCCACCGCAGGCAATTCGCCGTGCCCGAACACCAGGCCCATCGCATTGGGTACATCACCGATTTGCTGAAGCGACTGCATCAGCAGCCCGAACCCTTTACGGCGATTACGCACATCAGCGGCGCCAAAAGAGAAAACGAAAGCGTCAGGATCGATCCCCAACTCCCGCCGTGCCGCGGATCGATCCACGACTTCAAAGCGTTCCGGGGCGAGCCCATACGCGATCCGGTGATAAGATCGGACGTGATCGAAAATCGCACTGCGTTTGGCCTGCTGCTGCATCCAGCGACTGACCGTGACGATGTGCAAATTCACGTCGCGCAATGCATCGCGTTTGATTCCAAAGTGCCGGTGACTGATGTCGTCGGGTCTGGGATGGGGCAACTGAGGGCAATTGCCGCATGCTGTCGTGAACTGCTCGCAACCATCTGTAAAGTGACATCCGCCGGTGAACGGATTCATATCGTGGAGTGTCCAAACGACCGGTTGACCTTTGGGAAGTGATCTAAAAAAACTCTCGTAGTCAATGAACCGGGCCACCCAATGTAAATGAATGATGTCGCCGTGTTGCCTTTGAATCGTTGCCGGTGGCCAACGTGTGCAAGGGGCGCCCATCGGAGAGGTAAAAATCTCCATGCCCGCGCGTTGATTGCGGACTTGGCGTTTGAAACGTTCGCGATGAATGCGATATCCAATTCCCTTGGTCAATCGCTCCAGCGGGTTGAGACGCCAGTGCAGTGGCTCGATACCTGCGTCGTCCAGTTCCATGGTCGACACACCCTTGGGTTTGTACTTGGGCGGATAGTGCAACCGCGCGTCCACACCTTGCTCACGCAGATTCGCCAACAGTCGCTTGGCACCGTTGGCAGCGCCGCCTTCGAGCAAACCGGACATCAGGTGGACCCGGGGACGACGCTCGTTCACTGCCAGTACTCCCTTATCAAGCGATAGTCCGTTATTCGATTCAGCGTCATACACGGACTGACTTCAGCCACTGATCTTTATTCCAGTGCACTGAACATCCCAATGCACTGAATTCCAATGCATTGAATTCCAATACACCGAACGTCGCGACGGCTGCCATCCGCCCCATGAATATAGATTGGCCCTGCACTGACACCAATGGATTGCAAGCCTCCGTCGGGACGGCTGGCGGATGATTGTGATGAGGATCGGTCGGCGTCTGGATCGACTGGTCGGTGAGACTCCTTGGGTTCCCAAAACCGGCGATTGCGTCGGATCCGGCCCCACAAGGGCGATTGGCCAGAACATGGGAGAGTTCGGATTCGCGGCAATAACGGCGTTGGTTCCCACCGATAGGTTCATTGGCCTCGACGAAAACACCGGCTCGGTGGTAGATTACGCGGCTTGGCCGATCCCCACCGTTTCGTCATTTTGCCCGCGAATTCCCAAGCCGCTCCCCGTGATCCTGATCCTTGAAAGCCGTGCTACGGATGAGCAGGTCGAACATGTTCTCCAGCGTGTCGAAGACCTCGGTCTGCAACACCACCTCAGTCGCGGTACCTACCGGACGATTGTGGGGATCATTGGTGACGAAGAAAAGCTGCGTGAGGAACCTCTGCGGGCGATCCCGGGCGTTGCCAAAGTCGTTCCGGTACTGCCCCCGTTCAAATTAGCTTCGCGTGATGCGCACCCTGAACCGAGCATCGTGGATGTTTCGGGGGTCAAGATTGGCGGTGGCAGCCTTGGCATGATCGCCGGACCCTGCAGCGTCGAAGAACCCGACCGCATGCACCGTATCGCCGCGCACGTTCGCCAGTCGGGTGCCAACCTGTTTCGCGGCGGAGCGTTCAAACCACGCACCAGTCCCTATGCCTTCCAAGGCATGGGTGTCGAAGGACTGAAACTACTTCGCGAAGTCGGCGACACACACTCCATGCCCGTGGTGACCGAAGTGACCGATCCGCGGCTGGTCGACGTCGTGTCGGAGTATGCCGACATGTTGCAAGTGGGAGCGCGGAACATGCAAAACTTTGCCTTGCTGACCGAAGTCGGAAAATCGACGCGTCCTGTTTTGCTCAAACGCGGCATGGCGGCAACCATCAACGACTTGCTGATGTGCGCCGAATACATCCTTTCCAAAGGCAACATGAATGTCGTGTTGTGCGAGCGCGGCATCAAAGGATTCGACACCGCGACGCGAAACCTGTTTGACGTCGCCGCTGTGCCGGTCGTACACGGCTTGAGCCACCTACCGATCATTGTCGACCCGTCGCATGCGACCGGACGACCCGACTTGATTCCGTCCTGTGCGATGGCTGGCTTGGCCGCCGGGGCCGATGGAGTTCATGTCGAAGTGCATGATTGTCCCGAAGTCGCCAAAAGCGATGGGCCACAAGCACTGCTGCCCGACCAATACCGTGAGTTGATTGGCCAAATGAAAAAGTTGGCTGAACTACTGAACAAAACCATTTCACCGCTTCCGGAGAAAACCGCTTGAGTCGCCGAACCATCATTGCTGGAAACTGGAAAATGAACATGCGCGCCGCAACAGCAGCCGCGCTGGCCAAAGGGGTCGTCGAAGCCGTGGGTGAACGCTCAACGGTCGAAGTCGTCTTGTGCCCACCAGCCGTCTATTTGTCCTGTGTCGCCGATGCGGTCGCGGGAACGCCCGTCGAATTGGGTGCACAGAATTTATATGCCGCCAACGATGGCGCTTTCACCGGCGAAGTCAACGCATCCATGTTGACCGACGCGGGGTGCCGTTTTGTAATCCTGGGCCACAGCGAACGCCGTGCGTTGATGGGTGAGACGGACGCACAAGTGAGCGAAAAGCTGCACGCGGCATTAGCCGGGAATTTGGTCCCGATCGTTTGCGTCGGTGAGACTCTCGATCAACGCGAAGCGGGTGACACGGAGAAAGTCGTCGAGGCGCAGATTCGCGGCTCGTTGGCTGGTTTGGACGAAATCCGCGCCGCAGGCATTGTTGTTGCGTACGAACCGGTCTGGGCGATCGGCACCGGCAAAACCGCCTCGCCCGAACAGGCCGAAGAAGTCCACGCATTCATCCGCAAACTGTTGGGCGAACTGTTCACCGACGAAGTGGCGGCGCAAATCCGACTCCAGTACGGAGGCAGCGTCAAACCGGGCAATGCCAAGGAATTGCTGGGGCAACCGAATATCGACGGAGCCTTGGTGGGCGGTGCCAGTTTGAAAGCTGACGATTTCGCCGGCATTATCAGCGCCGGTTAACGAAAAATCCCAATCAACATTTGAAATAGACGGATCACAAACATGACCATTTTCTTTTTTGCAACCCTGACCGGCACACTGCTGGGATTCCTGATGGGATTCCTGTCGCTCTTTTTGATTCTGTTGGTACTCGTCCAACGCGGTCGCGGCGGTGGATTGGCGGGAGCCTTGGGTGGCCCCGGTGGACAAAGCGCCTTTGGCTCTAAAGCGGGCGACACGTTCACACTGATCACAATCATCATGGCAACGGTGTGGGCGTTTACGTGCGCTTTCACGATGTGGTTGCTCGGACAGCACGCTCCGCCGGCTGTCGCCGATGACAATTCGCCGAACTTGATCGGCGGTCCTGGCGAAGACGACGAAACCACCACGCCGGGAATCGTCATTCCGCCCAGCTCCGGTATGGGGCTCAGTGATGGAGGGCTCAGCAGCGGTGACACGCCGTCGATGGACCTGACACCGGCGGAGAATGATACGCCTGCTTCGGATGCAACTTCCCCAACAGAGCCTGAACCGACTGAGCCGGAGTCCACCGAGCCGGAGTCAACTGAGCCAAATTCCACAAAGCCGGAGCCAACGACCGACGAAGGATCGTCAAACGAGCAATCGTCGACGACCGATACTGGCGACGACGCGTCGACCGAGACGGGGGAACCTGACGCTGGGGAACCTGACGCTGGGGAAACAGATGCCGGGGAATCTGACGCTGGCGAAACAGACGCTGGGGAAACCGCGGCCGACGGAGACGAAAACTAGCAGACCCGATGAGCACGCTTTCTACCACGACTGTGCGCAGCATGACCGGCCAAGGTCATGCGACCGAGCAAGGTGATCTGGGCATCTTGTCGGTGGAGGTGCGCACGGTCAACAACCGAGGATTCAAATGTGCGCCACGCGTCAGTGATTCCCTCGCGTCTTTGGAGAGTCGGATCGAAGCGCTGGCTCGATCATCGATTCGTCGCGGCAGTGTTCATTTGTCCGTCATCTGGCGTCGCCCGCCAGCCGAGTCGGTGCCCAACATCGATACAGGTGTGCTGCAGGCCTACTACCAACAAATCGAACAGGCTCGACAAGCAGCCGGCAGCGAAGCGCCGATCGAGATGACCGCCCTGATGACGTTGCCGGGCGTGATCGTTTCACAGAAAGAGGATCGACGTGACGATGCCCGACTGTGGAATTTCGTCGAATCGGGCGTTCAGGCTGCGATCGAAAATCTGAACGAGATGCGTGCGATCGAAGGCGCCCACATGGCCGCTTCACTGCACGAGGATTGCGAACAAATTCGCGGTCATGTAGATCGTATCGCCCAACTCGCCCCGCAAGCCGCTACGAATTATCAACAACGACTCGAATCCAAAATCAAACGCACTTTGGCTGAACACGACTTGAGTGTCGAATCAGTCGACTTGCTCCGCGAGGTCCAAATTTACGCCGACCGGGCAGATATTAGCGAGGAAATCACGCGTCTTGGCAGTCACCTAAAGATGTTCGTCGACGTCTTGGACTCGACGGTCAATGAATCGGGCCAGCGTGAACCGACCGGGCGTAAACTAGATTTTATCATTCAAGAGATGTTCCGCGAAACCAACACGATCGGTAGCAAAGCCGCCGACGCAGAAGTATCGGCAGGTGTGGTCGAGATCAAATGTGCGATCGAACGCATGCGAGAATTAGTCCAAAACTTGGAATAGTCCACCCCCCGTCGCGTGACCAAAACCTCCCGAGGGAGGAGGCATGACGCACGCACGTGAGAGTCACGGCAGGTGAAGGCAATGAGTAGCAAGGAAACACGATTGATCATCATCTCCGGCCCCAGCGGTGCCGGGAAATCGACCGTTGTGCGCCGGCTGCTGACCGAGTGCCGTTTGCCGTTACAAATGAGCATCTCCGCCACCACGCGACCGCCAAGACCGGGCGAAGAAGAGGGAAAGGACTACTTTTTCCTGTCAGATAGCAAGTTTTCCGAACTGCGCCAGGCCGATGCCTTTCTAGAATGCAAAGAGGTTTTTGGCCAAGGACACTGGTACGGCACCCTTCGCGAGCAGGTTGCCTCTGGCCTGAATGCCGGTCATTGGGTTATTTTGGAAATCGATGTTCAAGGTGCCTTAGCGGTGCTGGAGAAAAACGAGTTCGACCCGATTACCCTGTTCATCCATCCCGGTGGCATGGACGAACTGGAACGCCGATTGCGCAGTCGCGGAACCGAGTCCGAAGAAGAGATCACGAAACGATTGGAAACCGCATTCTCCGAAATGCGATACCTCCACCGATATCAATACGAAGTCATTAACGGCAACGTCGACACCGCTGTCGCCGAGATCTGCCAAATATTGAACGACCAAAGGGAAAAGAATCCATGCTCGAAGAGCTAAAAGAAGAAGAAATTGTCAACAAGGTTGGCGGACGATTCAAACTGAGCACCTTGATCCAAAAGCGTTTGGTTCAATTGAACCAAGGCAGCCGTGCGTTGGTGAATTCCGATACGCACGACAAAATGACCATCGTGTTACAAGAGATCATGCAAGACAAAATCGTCTTGAACATGGAAAACGAAATCGAAACGGTCAAAGAACTGGACCTCGATGCAACCATCGCTGCGGCCGAAGCACCCGATCTGGAAGCTTCGGACCTGTAGCCAACTGCGCGGCCGCTCCCATCATGTGCATCGACTGATGCCTGACGACAGCAAGATTCAGCTTGAATAAATAGCCGCCCGACCCTTGAGTGATTGATGATCTGATGAGCAACCAAGGGCGAGCCATCCTGCTGGCCGTCGGCGGTGGTATCGCTGCCTACAAATCTGCCATCCTGTGCAGCCGCCTGGTCCAAGGCGGCCACGATGTCCGCACAGCAATGACTCATTCGGCCACCGAGTTTCTCGGCCCCGCCACGCTCGCCGCGCTGTCGGGCAAGCCGGTAGCCGCGGGCGTGTTCGATGCGCAACAGTATCCACTCGGTCCGCACATCGAATTGGCCCGCGACTTGGAGTTGATGGTCATCGCTCCGGCAACAGCCAATCTGTTAGCCAAGCTCGCTAGCGGAGTTGCGGACGATCTAATCAGCACCATTTATCTGCAGGTCGCTTGTCCCGTGCTACTCGCTCCAGCAATGAGCAACGTGATGTGGGACAAACCATCGGTGCAACGCAACGTCGATCAGCTCAAAAGCGACGGCTGTCATTTTGTGGGACCCGAAAGCGGTTGGCTCAGTTGTCGTGACAAAGGCGATGGCCGAATGAGTGAGCCTGAACAGATCTTATCGGCTGTAGAAAAATTGATTTCTTCAGCGACGTGACATCCTTCGCCGATCGGCTTGCAGTGGTTTCGTCGCCCATCGCCTGCCAGACCGTTTGACCTCACACAACCGCCCACTCTGCCCGCTCGAAAGTGCGACATGTCCCTGTTTGTTTTTGGACACCGAAATCCCGACACCGATGCGATCTGCAGCGCGATCGCCTATGCCGATTTTCTGCGACAGACGACTCGACCCGACGCCGTGGCTGCTAGTTGCGGACCGCCCAACGAACGAACGGAATTTGCACTCCGGCAGGCTGATTTGCAACCACCACGAATCATCATGGACCTGCGCCCCGAAGTGGTAGATGTCTGCCAGCATGACATTCGGCAGGCTCACGAATCGGATTGTTTCTACGAAGTCTATCACCAGATGAACGAGCACAAACTGCGCGCGATTCCGGTCATCAATGATTCAGGAGAAATGGTTGGCTTGGTCACGCTGCTGGACCTGATGCGACTGGTTCTCGAAGGTGGCGTGGATCCGATCAAATCGCGAGAAGTCTTTAGTAATCTGCGCAAGATCGTTGACGTCCTTGATGGTAGCTTTCAAAACGAAATCAATATCGATCGCGATGAAGACCTGATCGTTAGCGTCGGTGCGATGAGCGCCAACGGCTTTACCAAGCACATGCACGATTTCCCGGCCGAACGCCTGGTCGTCGTCAGCGGTGACCGTCCAACCATCCAGTTGCCCGCGATCGAAAATGGTGTTCGCGCATTGGTTGTGACCGGCGGTTTCAAGCTATCCAGTGGTCTGATGCAATTGGCGCAAGCCCGCGACGTAACAGTGATCAACAGTCCCTATGATACCGCTACCACCACGATGCGGATCAAAGCGGCTCGTTTGATTCAATCCATCATCGACACCAAATTCATTCCATTGCCGGCAAAAATGTTCATCGAAGAAGCTCGGCAACTGGTTGTCCGTTCGGACCAAACTGTCTTTCCCGTTTTTGACGATGGCGAATTGGTTGGCGTGTTGAGCAAAAGTGATTTGGTCAATCCGCCCCAAAAGCAAGTCGTGCTTGTCGATCACAACGAAGTCACACAAGCCGTGCCGGGTGTAGAAGACGCCAACATTATCGAAGTCTTGGACCACCACCGACTCGGTGGATCGCTGCGATCACCCCAACCGATACGATTCTTTATGGACCCGGTCGGATCCACTTGCACGCTGGTCGCACGAATGTATCACCAAGCGCAGATCCAACCGACAGCCGGGATCGCGCTGTGTATGGCATCTGGGATGATCAGCGACACTCTGTTTCTGCGATCACCGACAACCACGGATGTCGACCGAGACATGCTGGCATGGCTGCAGGATTTTTGCGATGTCGATTTAAAAGAGTACGCCAACAAATTCTTTGCGGTCGGGTCGGCACTGCGGTCGTGCACTCCTGAACAGGTCGTCCGCGAAGACTGTAAAGAATTCGATGAGAACGGTCGGCGATTTTCGATTTCTCAGATCGAAGAAATCGGTTTCGACCTGTTTTGGGAACGCAAGGATGAACTGTTTTTGGCGTTGGAGGGATTGGCTCGCGAACAACGACTAGAGTTTTCTGCGCTGTTGGTCACCGATATTGCAAGCACTGGTAGTTTGTTGATGATGAGTAGCGAACCGGCTGGTTGGGAAGAGATCAACTACCCGGAAATGGAAGACCGGTTGTACAAATTAGACGCCGTCGTCAGCCGCAAAAAGCAACTCTTGCCGCTGATTATCAGTTTGCTCGATTCCAGCCCAGCAGTCGCCTAGGCATCTCTGACAGTTACGTCCCGTTGATACCGCTACTTTGACAAATCGACAGCGACGATTTCTTTATCGTTGCGAATGTAAGCCGTTCGGTCTGCATACGCTGGATGACTCCACACGACCGGTCTGCCGAACGATTCATTGGTCGGTTCGATCGCATGAAACCGACCTTTCTCTTCGTAGCCCGATTTGGTTAATCGGGCCATGATCAAGTCACCATTCTCGCTCATCAACAGGTAACGGTCACTGTCGCCGACGCGTGTAACGAACGCCGTGCCATGTTTGATAAATCGCTTTTCATCGGGCTTGGTCGCCGCAAACGTTTCCCACAATCGTGAACCATCCTTGCTGTCCACAGCAATCAAACTGCCTTGCAAACAATCCGTGCCGTAGATCACTCCGTCGACAAACGCGGGCGGAGCATTGCTGCAGTGTACGGCGTTCTTTGCCTCACCACGCCACAAAACTTTTGCGGCCGGTTTCTCGCGGTCCAGTTCAATCAACGCCGCTTCGGTGTGAATGGCACTGACGTACAGTAAATGGTCATTGAGTATCGGCTGTGCAATCGACATCTCGTAGGAAGGTTTCATCTCGATGCTCCAGAAACTTTCTCCGCTGTCAGGGTTCAGACTCGCGACGGCTTCTGGATGAAAGACGATCAATTGACGCGTGCCGCCAGCTTGGATGATTTGCGGCGCGCAATATCCCGCATTGGCGTCCAAAGATTTCCAACGAACCTCGCCTGTCAGCTTGTTCAACGCGACCACGCACTGCCCCGGACCACCGACCATGCAATACAGTGTGTCACCATCGACCAATGGGTGCGCAGCAAAGCCCCAAATCGGAACTTCTGCAGCGAAGTCGGTTTTCAAGTTTCGACTCCAAATGACGTCGCCATCGGACGCTTGCAAGCATTTCAAGTCACCTTCGCTGCCTAAAATGTAGACACGGTCTTGGTCAATCGTTGGAGTACAGCGTGGGCCGGCTGGGTAGGAGATACTGTAGGGGCGATCGTACGTATGCTGCCACAGTTGCTGGCCGCTGGCGGCGTCAAACGCGGTCAAACGTTCTTGGCCGTTCAAGTCGGCACGTTGACCCGGATCGTTGAATGCCTTGCCCGATTCCTGCTGGTAGTCAAAGACAAAAACTCTGCCATCGGCCGCTGCGGGCCCCGCGTAGCCGCCTTGGATCGGTTTTCGCCACTTCACCGTCAATCCGTCGGCAGGGATCTCGTCGATGATTCCCGTTTCGCGGTAAACTCCGTCTCGCTGGGAACCCAACCAACCCGGCCAATTGTCGGCCAACGAGGGCGTATCAACGAACAGCCAGGGCAAAACTGTCGTTGCAAAAATCACAGTCGTCAATTTGGATTTGAAATTCATGATGCCGTTGGGTGTGCGATGCAACAGATGACAATCGGTTCAACCAGTAGTATAAACCGCAACTCACGAGAGTCAGATGACTTCTAAAGATACCAGCGACCCGGACGCACTGACACTGATCCTGATGCGTCACGCCAAGAGTGACTGGTCCGATGGATCCCTATCAGATCATGATCGTCCGTTGAACGCACGAGGCCGCCGCGATACGCCCCGTATGGCAAATTGGCTGGACCAAAACGATTACCGGCCCGATCGGATCCTCTGTTCCACCGCTGAAAGGACCCGAGAAACGGTCGCACTGTTGTGTGACACTTGGTCGGCAGAGGTTGATGTCGCCGACACCCAGGCGCTCTATCTAGCCAGCCCCGATTCGATTCTCCGAACGATTCTTGACGACGGCAACGACGCGAAGTGCTTGATGGTGGTCGCACACAATCCAGGCATGACCCATTTGGCCTCTGTCTTGGCCGATCGCTCGGTCGATATGCCCACCGCCGCGGTCGCATCGTTTCGTGTCAGCGCCGACCACTGGTACGAACTGAACTCCGATACCGAATATCAACTATTGGATTTCATGCGCCCCAAAGGGTTGGATCAATCATGACCCCGATGCCTTGGTGGATTGTCTGCATCATGGTCGTGATCGGCCATCTGGGTCTGCACGTCGCCATTTACAACCGCGTCAACGGATTCGGCCTCCACCGCAAAACGATCAAACGCATCGAGTTTTTCTTTTTGATGACCACCATTCTGATTCCGTTGGCCATGTGGTCGGTGTTTTCGGAAGTGTTGTGGGACGTGATGCAAGGCCGCCCGGAGCAGTTACCCATTCCCGCGGTACTGTCGTTTTATTCGATCGCTTGTCTGCTAGCGTGGATCGGCTTGGGGATCCCGTGGCTGATGTGGCGGCCGATTTTCGGTCTGGAATGGATTGATGCGCCCCGTCAGACCGAGATCGTCGATGTGCAAAAGGCGGTCGGACGTCCGCTGGCACAGACCATCCGGTGCAATTTGGAATCGCGACTACCACTGAATCAGATATTCGAATTGGCGATCGATCAAATCACGTTTCCGGTAGCCGGTTTGCCAAAGCAGCTTGACGGTTATCGCATCGCCCACTTTTCGGATGTTCATTTGACCGGCCATGTCCACCCTGACTTTACCCACTATGTCGTCCAGCGAGCGACCGATTGGCAACCCGATTTAATGGCCATTGCTGGGGACATTATCGACTCTCAGCAGTGTGTTTCTTGGCTGGGGGATCTGTTTGGTCCCGCCAGCGCAGCGGACGGTTGCTACTTCATATTGGGAAATCACGACAAAAGAATCGTGGATCCTGATCACACCCGCGCCGAGATGGCCAAAGCGGGTTGGATCGATGTCGGCACAGCGCCAACCGAGCGGCAAATCCGCGGCGTCAACGCAATGATCCTGGGCAATGAAGCTCCCTGGTTCCGACCGGCATCCATCGCGGCAGAATCAACTGCCGACTTTCGGTTGTTGCTGAGCCATAGTCCCGATCAACTGACGTGGGCGCGTCAACACAACGTGGATCTCATGCTGGTCGGGCACACGCATGGCGGGCAAGGACGGTTGCCGCTGGCGGGCCCGATCCTCAGCCCCAGTCTGCACGGCAGTCGCTACGCATCAGGGGATTTCTACAAAGCGCCGACCACGATGCATGTTTCTCGTGGTCTGTGCGGAACCCATTTGATGCGGATCAATTGTCGACCGCAATTGTCACTTCTGACACTCAAGTCTCTATAGCCGTACGGGCACGCCAAACGACGTTCCAAACCAAATATCAAGCGGCGATTCGCGTCGCTCGATTACGTCGCGCGTACTGAAATCCAGGCACAAAAAAGCAGGCGGCCGAGACGACACCAAAAACCAAGTGGGCCCATTGCGGCCACACCGCCATCACGACCGCAGCGGCCAACAGCGCAATCGCTTGGATATAAAACGCACCACTGAGCATGCCTGCTTTGATCAGGAACACCATCGCGCTGATCACTCCCAGCAACGGTGATAACGTCAGTACCTTTAGATCGAGCCACCACTCCAGCGGAAACACCAGTCCGATTGCAATCATGCTAGCGCCCCAAACGTGTGCAATCTGCCGCTCAATGAATGTGACAGGTCCGACTCGCTGGCGCAGTTTCCAAAAGACGGCCGCCCAAGCTCCCAATCCGACAGTCCAGAGAACGATGTACCAAGTTCTCTGGGTGATGCCCATCAAGTGCATCTGCCATGTCAGGATGCCGGCCACCAGCAACGCCAGGGAATGCCACATCCACAACAGCCCCCAGTTCTCCAATACCGCAGCATGGTGCGTCTCGCGAAACAGCCGAGCCAACACTTGTCCGAACTGACCGCTGCGAGCCGATACCTTTTCGTCTGCCAGATAGGCATCCAAATCGTCTGCCAACTCGGCGGCAGTGTCGTATCTCAGATCAATCGGTTTTTGCAAACAGCGAATCACGATCATTTCCAGGTCCCGATCCAGGCCCGGACGCAACATCCGCGGCGGACTGGGATCCTGCTCGATCACCAACATCACCAACTCCATCGGCGATTCGGCTACGAACGGTGCCCGTCCGGTCAGAGCGAAGTACAGTACACACCCCAAGCTGTAGATATCGCTGGATTGGCCCACTAAACCCCGCCGGCCACTGGCCTGTTCGGGGGACATATACGCCGGCGTACCAACCAGAATGCCGCTACGCGTCAGCCCATCGTCGACGTCGACCTGCTTTGCCAATCCAAAGTCCAAGATCAGCGGTTCGTCATCCGGAGCCAACAAGATGTTGCTCGGTTTCAGGTCACGGTGCAAAACGCCTTGTTGATGAGCAAACGCGACAGCCCGGGCGACTTTAGAAACGATTCTGGCCGCACGTCGCTGTTGCATCGGTCCGCTAGCCAAACGCTGTGCCAGCGTCTCGCCCTCGACATACTGCATACTGAAGAACGGACGGCCTTCGATATCACCGACCTCATAGACCGGCACGATGTTGGGATGTTCCAACTTTGCAGTCGCCGATGCTTCGCCCAAAAAACGTTGCAAGTCGGCATCGCTGGCAAGTCGACCTCGCAAAATCATCTTCACCGCGACTTCACGGTTCAAGCTCACTTGCCGAGCGCGGAACACAACTCCCATCCCGCCACGTCCCACCTCTTCGATCAACTCATAGTCACCGATCGTCGCTGGCAGCTGCAATCGACGCCATCGTGACAGTGAGTCGCCGCCGGTGGGTCCTTCGTCTAAAACGGCGCCGGCCGTATCGGTGACAAGCACGGCCCCCCAAAGCTTGCGTAAATCGGGAGCCAGATCGGGGTGCTCGCTGCAAACGCTGTCGAAGTCGATGACATCGCCGCGGCAGATCGCGTCGGTCAAGTCGGCCAACAGATCGGCCAACCGCTGATCACGTTCGTCAACACTCTGGTCCACCGATGAATCGCCTGGCACCTGTTCGTCGCTGGGCCCGTCAGCTTGCCCGTCAGCTTGTCTGTCGGCTGGATCCTCGTTGGACGGCGTCACTCGTCCGGCTCATCGTTGACGTCGGACTGCTGAAGTAGTTCTCGCAAACGTCGAACCGCGCGCAGATACCGCATGCTGGCTGCCGGCCCGTTTAAACCCAAAGCGTCCGCAATTTCTTGATTGGTCAAATGTTCGTAGTGTCGCATGATCACAATCTCGCGATCCTGGTCCCCCAAGGACTCGATCGCCGATTCCACCTTGGACGCTAATTCCCGTTGCGTCGCAGCGGTTGCCGGAGTGATCCCCGGATCGCAAAGCTGAATGGCGAATTCCATCGTCGATTGATCTGGTCCACCCGGGGCCACCATCGCCTGCTCGCGATCCATGTTCCGTTTGGCACTGACGCGATGGCGACGATAGGTGTCGATGATTCGATCCCAGGCGATCTGTCGCAACCACAGATGGAATGCCATCACCGGATCGTCCAAGTACTTATCCAGCCGGCCGCTCGCTTCGAATAAGACATCTTGGACAACATCACTGACATCGACACGACGCTGCACCTTTCGGTCTAGCCTCAATTCCACCAAGCGACGGATCGGTGCCCGGTGTTTTTCCAGCAGACGATTGACGGCGTCTTGATCGCCCCCTTTCGCGGCAATCAACAACTCTTCGGTTTGGTCACCGCTGGGCCAGATTGACTTTGCCATGAGAATATTTCGAAAGGAGTATTTGCCTTGCCCGTTGGCAAAGAATCGACGACGAAGGTAGTTGCAGACAGTTTAGTCGAACAACTCACTTTAGCGGTATCGTCAACTTGATGGTCACGATCTTGGCGCGTCATGATACCGACATCATTCGAAACGGGAGAAATTCCCTATGCGGTTCCAATTCCGTCGAGCGTGCTCCAAAATCCGCCACGCTGATGGTCAAATTTTGGCTTGGTTCCACGATGGGATTCATCAAAACCATCCTTTGCATCCCAGACACAGCGACCGCCCACCCACGTACTCACTGGCCAGCCGGTCAGCGTTTCGCCATCCCAAGGACTCCATTTTGATTTGGTGTGCTGGTCGGCGTCACGAATGGTCCTGGATTGTTTCAAATCAACCAACACCAAATCCGCATCATAATTCGCCTCGATCCGGCCCTTGCCAACGATCCCCCAGACACGAGCCGGTGCGTCGGACATCCAAGCGGCAACCTGGGTCAGGTCGCACTGTCCGGCGACCACCCGATTTAATATCAACGCCAAGCTATTTTCGACCGCCGGCAACCCCGATGGACTTTGCGGATACGATTGCGACTTTTCTTCCAAAGTATGCGGAGCGTGATCGGTCGCGATGACTTGGACCGTTCCATCAAGCAAGCCCTGCCACAAACCGGCGTTATCAGCTGCGGTTTTGATCGAAGGATTCATCTGGATCCGCGTGCCCAGCCGATCGTAGTCGTTGACATTGAATAACAAGTGATGCACGCAAACTTCCGCCGTTACATACGGGGATGGCTCGGCCAACAGGGACAACTCCGCGGCCGTCGAGACGTGCAACACGTGAAATCGGTGCTGGTGTCGACGCGCCAAGTCGGTCGCCCGCCGCGTTGCAATCATCGCAGCGGTTTCGTCGCGAATACGCGAGTGGTCGGCGACGTCGCTGGTTCCGGCAAAACGTTCGGCATTGGCTCGAACGGTTGTTTCGTCTTCACAGTGCGCGCAAATGGGCAATGTTGTTTCGGCAAAGATTCGCTCCAACGCGGCCTGTTCATCAACCAACAAATTCCCGGTACTACTTCCGATAAAAATCTTGATTCCAGGAACATCCGTCGCGTTAGCAAGTAACGCTGAATTGTCGGGTGTCGCACCGATGTAGAACCCGTAATTGACCAACGACTTTTGACTCGCAAGTTTCTCTTTCGCACGTACACCTTCGATCGTGATGGCGGGCGGCTTGGTATTGGGCATTTCCAAAAACGTCGTCACGCCGCCGGCCGCGCAAGCATGTGACGCGGTCGATAAATCTTCTTTGTGCGTCAAACCGGGTTCGCGAAAATGAACTTGGTCGTCGATCACGCCGGGCATCAAATGCAGACCCGTACAATCAATGACCTGGTCGGCTTGAATCGAATCGCCCGCGTCCACATCCAGTATTTTGGAATCTTCGATTAGCACCGATCCGGTGCGTACTGAATTGGGCAACACCACATCGGCGTTGCGAAAAAGAATGCGTGGCATGTCGTTGACCGGACGTGGTGTCCGTTTCCATCAGGCAAACAATTGGCGATCAGCGGCCACGTTGCATGACGACAGGCCGCGTGTCCGCGCAAAATCCTAGCCCGATTACTTTTGGCGACCAAGCCCGCGACGAAACGCGTCAAACACGTCGCGGTAAGCCGCCGGCGGCGGTTTGCGGTTGCCCGAATCGCGAATCGATCGCAAATCATCCGCCGCTTGGGAGGCCCGGTTCGTGCTGCCCGTCGCTGGCGGGCGCAAACCGAGACTTTCCAACGCTTCCTGGATTTCCTTGTTCTGCTGCCCTGGGTCCTGACCACCTTGGTCCATCTGACGTGTCTTTTGCCATCGATCGGCAAAACGTTTCAGATCCTCCTGGGTCCAATCGAGTTGATCGAGCAGCTCTCGGTCGGGCTCGTCTCGCGTTTCATCCAAATAGTCCAGCACCATGTCGGTTGCCTTCTTGGTGTACTCTAAATCGGCCGCGGCAGGTGGCGGCGCCGCATCGGCTCCCTCACCGCTGAGGGCATCGGACGGCGATCCTGAAGCGTTGCCGCCTTGTGAATTCGACTGATTGTTGCGAGGGTCTTGATTGGCCGCGTTCGGTTGCGAGTTGCCGGTCGGGCTGTTTGGACTCGAGTCGCGATCGGATGGACGTTCCGCGTCCCGCGGCGGGCTTCCCTGTTGATTGCTTTGATCGTCTTGTGGCGGCCCGCCACTGTTTTGGTTGCCACCCTGCTTGGAACCGTCAGTCCTGGCGTCACCGTTGTCGGACCCGGCTTGCGAAGAATTGTCGTCCCCGACAGCGTCGCCGGATTTCGATTCTGCGTCGGACGGATCGTTTTCGTCACCATTGCCTTTATCCCCCTGGTTTTTGTCACTCTGGTTTTTGTCAATCTGGCTATCGTCACCTGACCCTTTATCACCTGTCGACTGGCTTGAATCGTCCATGCCCTTGCTACCAGCGTCGTTGTTGCCAGCGTCGTTGTTGGGGGCATCGTTATTTCCGCCACTCTTCTCGCCAGCACCCTGCTCTGCACCTGCCTTATCGTCAGTAGCCTGGTCGCCACCTTCCTGATTGGGTGATCCTTTTTCACTTCCGCCCTGGTCTTCGGTTGGTTCGGTATCACTGGGTCGGGCACCCTGAGAGTTTTTATCTCCGCTGGGGCCGCCATCGGCGCCACGCGGTGATTGACCACTCGGATTGTCAGAATTCCCCGACGGATTGTTGGCCGTGGAATCGGAGCCCTCGCCACTTTTCTCCTCTGGAGAATCTGGATTTGATTGGGACGGCTCACCCTTGGATGCCGATCCATCTGGCGGTTGCATAGCGTTGGTGTCGTCGCTGTTACCACTGTTTGCGTTGTCACTGTTTTCAGCAGGCGACTGTCGCGATTTTGCAGGGTCGCTTGGCGATTGACTGTTTGCCGAGTCGCTTTGATCTGCTTGGCCGTCCTGTCCGGCACTGTTGTTCTTGGCTTCCTGCTGCTTCTTTTTTTCTATGTAATCACGGATTTTCTCGAACGCCTCGCCATCGTGTTTGGGTGGTCCGCCGTTTTCCTCGGCACCGCCATCGGTGTTTCCGCTTGGCGAGCCTTCGTTTCCTGCACCCGTTTTCTGACCGCCCCGATTGTCGCCGGCATCATCGGTATTTTCTTCAGCACGGTTGCCCTGCTGGTCGCCGCTCGGAGGACGTGACGGATCGCCACTCGAATTACCGTTGGCCTGATTGGGATCGGTGCCCTGGGTTGCGGCATCATTTGGCTGGCCTGTTGTGGATCCGCTCTCGCTACCACCATTGCCGTCAGTTGGTGAATCGTTCATCGACTCGGACGGATCACCTGACTGACCTGGATCATTTTGGCTGGGCTGTCCCCCCTTGGATGACTGGCTGTTGTCACCGGCGGTCTGGTTGGAGCCTTGAGCCTGGTCGTCGCCGCCACCGCTACCATCGGGCGAACCTTCACTTGGCTCACCTTTGCCGCCACCCTTGCCACCATTTTTTTGATCCTGTGGCCCGTCGGTGTTCGACTGATTTGGATCGCCTTGGCCCGATGAACTGTCACCGCTTTGCCCATCGCCCTGTTGCCCGTCTCCCTGTTGCTGTTGGCTCGATTCGCCTTGTCCGCCCCCGCCGCCCTGCTGCGGATCACCTTGTTGATCCGCACTCTGGCTGTTGCCCGCATTGTCTTGTGGCTGATCGCTGGCGGGCCGGTTGTCCGGTTGCGACAAACCGTCCTCGGCCTGCTGTGGATCGGGGGCAGGTTGATCATCGACGATTCGTAATTCCACCGGATCGGTCACACTGCTGTTCGGCTCGACAGTCGAATCATCGGGCACGGATCGATTGTCGGTGGCGATGGCACGAATCTGCACTACATCGCCGATTCGCAGTCCATGTTCGGACGGTCGGAAACGATACTCGGTCACCCGATTGCCCTTGGCTCCCGCTTCGTCGCTCCACAGGACCGGTTGTTTAATCACGTCAATCCCGCGTCGAATCTCCAATTCCACTTGATGCAGCCCAAAGTCGGGGTCCATCGCGTGGACTTCGATCAATTGTTGCAACTCCAATCCCATCGACTTGGGCGACTTGCGCGGCAACACGATCGAGACTTCCGGCGGCAAGTCGGCGATCACACGGATCGGGTAAACGATTGGATCAGGATTGGATTGATTCGTATCATCCCAAACTTGAATTCGATAATTTTCAAGTTGCACGGCCGATGAACGTCCGCGGGCACTGCGCAGCGGAAATGTCAGTGTGAGCGTCATCGAATCCGAGTCGATTTTCATCGCCTTGGTACCGGCGGTCGCTCGCACGGTTTCGCCCAACATTTTTGGATTGAACTGGATACTTGCTTTCGCGATCGGCCGATTCGTCTTCGCCAGGATTGTGACTTTGGTGCCTTCGACCCCACTGATCGACGCACTACTGCTGGTATGGGCGACCTCGCCGGTGTAGGCGGGCGGTTCGTAATGAATCGACTGGACGGCAACCACCGGCAAGTTCTTGACGCTCAACCAATGGGGACCGTCACGATCATCTCCAGCGACAATCGTGTAGGGGATCGAACCGCTTGCGCTGTGGCTCAAAGTCAGAGAGCCTTCAAATCGTTGCGTCGTTTCGTTCAGCGACAACTCGAATTCGTTCTCACGACTGGCTGATTCCCAGCGACACCAAACCGATTCACCTTGCCGCAATCCTGTCACCGACGCGGAAATATCGACGCTGCGACCAGCGATTGCTTCGACGTCACCTGGCAATACATCGTCGATCGATACTCGCTTGGCGGGATCGATCGCCGCGAGCGGGACCACCAACCGACTGGCCGATGCAATCGTGCTCTTGGGTGATAGCACGGTGTAGCCCGCCAGTAGTGCTAACGCCGCAGCGGCGGCCATCCACCATCGCAAGGTCCCGGTCGCCTCAGTCGGCAACGCGTCGTGTGCTTGTAGTCGCCCCGCAGCCACCGAACCGATCGATCGGATCACTCGGCGGTGCAAAGCGTCGCTGGCGATAGCGTCCTGCTGCTGCGTTGGGGTACCAGCATCAGGCCGCAGTGTCACGTAACTGGTCAGCTGCTGCTTCATCTCGGGCAGATCACGCTCCAACGAGCGGGCCGCATATTCGGGGCGAACTGAACTGGTCAGCACTGGGACCACCTGGAACACCACATACCAGACCGCCGAACCCGCAACGGCCAGACCCGCCAACAGGCGGACGATGACACCTGGGGAATAAATCCATTGATCCACCACAACCCAAACCATGACCGCGACGATCAGGGAAATCGTCAAAAAGAGTCCCCGCCGGACGACCTCGGCCCACCACAGTGCACGGCAGGCCTCAGCGATACGCTCAGAAATCAACCGATCCGCTGACGACGTCGCGCCGGGGTCGCTGGTGAGGGTCGGGGACGAGGCTCGGGTGGCTGTGGACATGTGACCGACGAGCTTGCAGAAGGCGAAAAGAGTTTACTTACACTATAGCCTGCCGACGGCAAAAAACTCCTCCTGGCTGACTGTTTTAACCGTTCTGACGGTGATCGAGTCACTATTCGACAGTCTCGTTTTAAGATCCCGGTCGAAATCGTCGGCCGAATCATCCTAAGTCTCACGACTGTATCTTGCATGCTTCGTTCGCTCAAAAAACTCGCTGCCAGTCGTCGGTGGTCCAACCCGCGATGAGCCCGAACCACGCCACCGATCAGGACTGGCTAGATTGCCGTCTCCCCACATGCCGCGAAGTCGCCCGGCTCGAATTCCAGAGCCTCGGGAAAGGATCGTATGTTGAAGAAAGAAACTCGTGATACAATATTACCGATCTCCCCCGTCTACTTCTTTACAATCTGCTTGCGATAACTGATGAGATACGCTTTCCGTTTGGCGGAATTACTGGGCCATACCCCAGACCGTCGTAAACGACCCGGGACGATCAAATCGATCGTCGAACACACCGGACTCGATCGCCACCAAGTTGCTTCGCTTTTGAAAAACGAAGCGAAATACATTCCCTTGGACGCGCTTTCGCGTTTATGTGATTACCTGATCGATCAAGGCTACGCGACGGCCGATCAATTGCCCGGCGCATTGTTCGCCGTCAATGCCGAAAACTTCTGGGAGTTGCTGGCGCGACGCGGTGACATCGAAATCGTCGTCGGGGTTCGACAAACCGACGGCGAGCCGTCTCCGGAAAACGCCACCGTCGTTGCTAGCGACTCTGTGCTCGTTGGCGAATTACTCAATGGCGTTTCGACACTTGGCGGTGCTGCCAAACATCATGCGGGTGCCGAAGGTGATGAAGGCAAAGCACGCGATGTGCCGATGCCCGATCGGTTGCAGCAAACACTCGTCTGGAGTCCCGGCAAAGTCACGCTCGATGACGCACGCGCTCGTGCCGTCGAAGTCTTTGATGGTTTCACCAACGCACAAGGTGACCGCGGAATGGTTTGCATTGGCAGCGTGAAAAGTAATCCCGTTGTCGAACTTGTCTTCTCAGATGCATTTGGCTGTTCGCCGTTTGTCACCGAAGACGACGTGGACGATGTGTCCGCCCGATCGTGTCCCTTTTTCTTGCGGTATCGCAGCACCGATCCCAAACCCGATGGTGCATCCGCGGGAACACGACTGAGTAAAAACGAGGACGCACCCGAACCTGGCTTCTACTACGAAAAAGATGACGGCACATGGGCCTACGCCGGCGGCAAAAACCAGGACACCGCTTTGGTGTTTTACATCTTCCGTGAAGCGCTCGGACGTCTCGATATGGTATTGAGCGGATTTTCCGGTCGGGCGACGCGACTGTTGGCCAAGACGCTGGCGATTCGTGGCGAAGAATTTTGGCCTCCCGTCTATGACGAAGGGGGAATTCAAATCGGTGCTTATCTGGTGAAATACGACAACGCCGATACCAAACCAAGCCCCGACGACCTGCTGTACAACCCCGGCGGTGCAGCGGAAATCATGCCATTGCCAACCGCAGCCATCGCGCGGCGAATCGATAGGCGATAACTTGGCCTCGGGAGATGTCGTCTACGGCGATTTGGTTGACAAAACCGTCGTCATCACCGGTGGCGCCAATGGCATCGGTCAAGCGATGGTTCGTCGTTTCGTCGATCAAGGTGCGAGGGTCCATTTCTGTGACCTCGATGCAGCCGTTGGCAAAGACCTCCAAGGCGAACTGGGCGACCATGCCCATTTTCGCCGGGTCGACCTGACACGCGAAAAACAATTGCGCAGTTGGATTGATCGGGTTGCCCAGCAAGAAGCGTCGATCGACGTTCTGATCAACAACGCCGCTCGCGACCCTCGCATTGCATTGACCGAGATGACCACCAAACAGTGGGACGCAGTCTTCGCGCTGAACATTCGGGCGTTCATTATCGCGGTGCAACAGAGCGTGCCCCATATGCCGCCCACCGGCGGCGCGATCATCAACTTTTCTTCCATCACGCACCATCTCTCACCGGCCGAGATGAGCGCGTATGTATCGACCAAGTCGGGAATCATCGGACTAACCCGATCGCTGGCGCGTGAATTAGGTCCTCAAAACATCCGCGTCAATACACTCTCGCCTGGCTGGATTATGACGGAGCGACAACTGGAACAATTCGTCACACCCCAGGTCAAACGAATGCTAAAAAAACAGCAGTGCATTGCAGACCTGATCCAACCAGACGAAATCGCAAACGTCGCCCTCTTCCTGGCCAGTTCCGCCAGCGCCGCGATCACCGGACAAGAACTTTTGGCCGACCGTGGTTGGGCACACTCCTGATCGATATCGAAGCCAGCCCCGCGAATTGACGGCCATTCGATCTCCCCATCGATCCCGACGTAGTCGCATGTCTGGCCGCCAGAGATTCGTCGCCGGTACGTCCTGAGCCACCCAATGCATCCTGCCGCCGATTCGATACAATCTCCAGCTAACTTCGCTAAGCACCCTGATCTACCCAGCTATCATTCATGGCCAAATCAAAGAACAAGTCCGGCAAGCCGACTCGCGCCGACCGTGCCGACAAATTTGCGCTCTACCAAAAATCGGTCCAAACGCCTTGCCATGAAATCGAGTTTTTTGAACAAGCCTATCGTGACGCGCGTCGGCGTACGCCGTTGACGCTCCGCGAAGACTTCTGCGGCACCTTTGCGGTCTGCTGCTCCTGGGTCAAATCACACAAGAAGCGCACGGCCCTGGGAATCGACTTTTGCGGCGAAACGCTTCAATGGGGTCGCGAAAACAATCTCGCCAAACTGAACGCCGAGCAGCAAAAACGTGTGCGATTGCTCGAACAGGATGTTCGCAAAAAAAATCGGCCGCCCGCTGATATCTTGGCGGCACAAAACTTCTCGTTTTGGATTTTCAAAACTCGCAAAGAAGTTGTCGATTACTTCAAGATCGCGCGCGGCAACCTGAATGACAAAGGCATCATGATCATGGACATGATGGGTGGTGGTGAATGCTTCGAAGAAGGTCTGGTGGACAAGCGTACGATCAAAAAGGGCAAGAAAGGTTTTAAATATCAATGGCGGCAAATTTCATTCAATCCGATCAATTCAGACGCCAGTTTCTCGATCAGTTTTAAATTTCCCGACGGTAGCAAGCTAAAGAATGCGTTCGAATATCACTGGCGGTTTTGGACGATTCCCGAAGTCCGCGAAATGCTGGTCGAAGCCGGTTTCAAGAAATCTTACGTCTACTGGGAGATCTCCGAAGAGGAAGATCCTGACCGTGAGGGCGAATGGGAGCGTCGCGAAACGGCGTCAAGCGATCCCAGTTGGATCTGTTACATCGTCGCGCTCAAGTAACGACCGCGACGATGGTACTGGCGAATCACGGTGTTGATACTGGCGAATCACGGTGTTGGTAATTGCCACGATTCGTCAAAGAAGCCTTCGGCAGCGATCTCGCCGGCAAAGATACTTCGATCCTGATCATCATCGACTTTCAGCACCGCCCAATCGGGCAACATCGCGATCTGACGCGAGTTACTGACGTTGGAAAATTCGCGAAACGTCATCCCGCTATTAACCACCAGATAGCGTGCGGGATTCTTCGGATTCGGAAAACAAAACACCGCGGCATGCGTCGCGGGATCGAACGACCGGTCACCCAATTTCAGCTCGTCACGCGTCCACTGCAACGGCAACCCGCCGGCGACCTTGTTCAAATAGCGATTGCTGACAAAATCGCCAAAGCAGACCAAGTGATTCGTCGCAATTTGCTCGTCTGTCAGATCAACATCTTTGACCACGCGAACGTTCCCGCGCATCAAACGTCGCCAACGGTCTTGTGCATAGGCGAGTTCGCGGTTCATCCAACGCTGGACCACACCGTGGGCAGCAGGTCGACTGGGCACGACAAACACGAATCGCTCCTGAAATGCGTCGTCGATCGGCCCCTGCAATCCTGGGCGTTTGCGAAGCTCCGTCGAATCATCACCCACCCACTGCGTCCACTGTTGCTCCCGCACCAAGTCGCATTGTAACCCGGGCTCCTTTTCCGCATCGGCAACGTAAAACCGTTCGCCGTCGATGTCCAGCGCGACCTCTTGCTGATCGCCCCACTGCGAGTCGGCAAAATCCATTCGCAAGTGCGTGACCCCGTCGGTTTTCAGCACGAGCGTTCCATTGTCGCGCATTCGCGCATTGACATGACCGGCCGACCAATGCTGCACCAATCCGGTGATGGTTAGCCAATCCGCCTGCGCGTACCGCAACGTGTACGTTCGAAAGTCAATTGATCGTCGTGGTGACTCGGTTGGCTCGCTGGACTTGGCCGCCAATTTTGTGTCGATGATATCTCGCGATGGCGCGTCAATCTTGTGGCCCATGCCTTTGCCAATCACGTAGTCCCAGTCAAACCCCAACTTCTTGCCTTCCTGCAAAACACGATCAGCCGCCTGCCGCTGCTTGTCAATCTCGCCACTGTAGGCAATCAGGTAAGTGTTTTGCAGATTCGCCGTCCAAGGCAGCACGTCATAGAGTTTCATGGTCTTGGCGCGCGCGTCGGTCAATGCAAACGGCATCTTGTCGGTCCATTGCTGGTACACAATCGTATCGACAAATCCCGCGCCCGGATTGGCGGCGAACCACTGCGTTGGATGATGCGCCGCCAAGTGCCAGCACCCCGCCCCGCCCATCGAAAATCCGCGAATCGCGATTCGATTGGGATCCACGTTCAGCAATTTGCGGACATGGCCAAGCGACTCGAAAACGTCCGTCTCGCCGGCAAATTTAAACGCATTGCAGTGACGGCCAAAGGGATGCAGGACGATCGTGTCGACCGGTGCACACGGTCCGACCTTTGTCATTCGCTCAGTCAAAAACGCGACTTCCAGTTTCGTATCGCCGCGACCATGCAACCAAACGTCCAGTCGGCGAGGTGATGTATTCTCGTAGTGACTTGGCAATACCAGAGCATAAGGCTGCACGGAGTCGTCAATCGACGAAATGAAACCACCGACGACCAGGGTCGACTCGTCGACAGCGGGCGGCTGGCTACGCAG
>JABDKS010000848.1 GCA_013002105.1 Pirellulaceae bacterium
TGCCGTTGACTCTTGTTCCCAAGGCGATCCAATCGGAATAGACCGAGTTGGTAGCGGTCGAGCGCCAAGTGTTTTCCGATTGCATCTGTGTTGCAACGCGTTGCAATTGGCTCTCGGCCAGACGCAACGCACTCATTCGGTCGATCCGATCAATCTCCCCGCGCGTGTTGGCGGTCGATAGCGACAAACCGGCTGTGACGGTTGCCACAATGATCAATGTGGTGAACAGTACGGCAACGTACAAATAGCCTGCGCGACGCGGGGGTCGAACGGCGGTCGGCTGGGAGCGTCTGAAGTGAATCATCAGTAGGTTGGCACCGGTTGGTTACGAAGCGGCGCGATGACTTTAATGTCGCGACCGTCGGTAAAATTCCAATCCAATTGACGGTAGGTCTCATAGGAAACGTCGGCGGTCACGTTGGTCGGGACATCCGAAACCAGGATCGATTGTCGACAAAACATCGGCTCGCCCGAATTGGTCTGAACAGGCGATTGGCAGATGACAGTGACCACTCGCAACGGAGAGTCAGGAGCGCCCGAGATGGAGATTCCGGTCGCGTTGGAGACCGCCGGAGCCACTTCGACCGTCACCGTCCAGTCGTCGTATCCCTCGATGGCCGACCCATCGCGGTAGGTTGGCGGCGAGATACTGTACCTAGCGTAGTCATCGATGTCGTCAAACGTGGTTCGGTCGTTAACGGATTCATCCGGCTCGATTCCCCAGACGACATTGGCATCGGTATCGCGAAAATTCAATACCGATGTTTCGTCCAGAATCATGCTGGCCAATTCATGGGCGCGGATCGTGGTCCGCGTCTGCGCATTGTCGCGAAACAGATTGGCCGATGCTGTGACACAGACCAACAGAATCGTAGAGATCAAGATCAGCGAAACGAGAACTTCCAGAAGCGTCACTCCGAGACGTTGTGGTTTGGGAGCCCGCGTCGTTTCTTGCTTGGTCGTCAGGACGCAGCATTGGTATCTGCACAAATCAAGACGATACACATTGAACCTCCTTGGGGAGGGTTGGAACCGATCTTGCGAGTTTCCTCTGAGAGGTCCATTGGTGTGTGGATCAGGCATGACGATTGCCTCCAATCGAAATCCCCACCCGGCCGCTCTCGCGGGGGACGTGAAGACGACGTCGATACCAATGCGAGTTATGGTGTCTCATGATCCGGTCCCCAATCGCATTCCGACACGAATCCAATCACCCGTGGTTTGTTGCCAAAAGCGGGGCGGGTCGGGTAGGACAGGTGCCGCTCCGTTGCGAAATACGATGCCGACTGAGTTCACGTCACCAATGGAGGTGGCTTTGGCCGCGTCGGTGAATGATGCCACACCGAGGGTTTGATTGGGCCAAGGGTTGCCGTTTGCCGCAATGATTTGCAAATTTAAATGTTTGGGCAGTGTCGCGCCGTCAGTGGGTTCCTTGGGTTGCGGGTGCGTTTGCGGGGTATCGAACACCGCAGTTCCTTTGTCATCGTCAAACCAATTGGCCGGGTCAAATTCCGACGCGTTCTCAAACGCAATCATCACCGCGACTGCGTCGGAGGGTTCATTGAACGAGATGATCGCCGGGCCGGGGTTGGACGAGTCGTAAATGTTGTAAGCGATAAACGATCGCAAGGTGCCCTTGTTTTCTGCATAGATCAGGTTCCAACCACTTGGTCCGATTGAGACACTGCTGGGAGAATTCGCGGCGATGGCAATGATGACGCCATCCCCGTTCTTGCAGCCGGCGGGAAAGTCGGCAAGAAATGTCGAGACGGTTCCCGGTGCACTCGTCGCGCTGGTGGCGCGAACACGAACCGATGTGGACTGGGCGATAGACGATGGAGCACTGTAGCCATCGACGGTAAAGCTGTGGCTGGGGGCTTCGCTATCGAGCTGAATGGTTGGGCCGGCACCGACGGTTCGCGTCAGTCCTTCGACATACGCATCGTAAGTCACGTTTTCGGCCGCGCCGTTGTAGACGTTTGCTTTGGATAGTTGAAAGCCGTTGCTGAAATTGTCATCGATCGTCGTAGCGTAGCGCAAGTCGGCTGCCACACGATCGCTCAGATCGCGATCCCGCCACGCTCGGCGATCATCGGCTGGCGATTCCAGCATCGTCGTCGAAATCAGAACCGTTGCCGCCAGGGCGGCCATCAAGATCGTTGACGCGGTCATCGCCGCCACCAATTCGATCAATGTGTAGGCCGCTCGGTTGCCGCGCGGGTAACCGGTTCGATTTGTGTTCGATGGAGTGTTCACGATCCACCTCCTTGAGCCTGGTCTGACTGAGCGACCAACCATTCCCGCTGACTCATGATCGTCGTCTTGCCGGTACCGGCGGCGACCATCACGTGGTACGTCATGCTTCCCGGCGCGGTGATCGTGACACTGCCGTCTTGCATCAACGCGGCGCCGACGCGTGGGACGCCTTCGATGTCAAACCAGACGCCGTCGGTGCCGTCAAAGTCGGCGACCAGTTGCAAACTGGGATCAAAGGTTTCTTGTACATTGACCAAAAGTCTGGTGCCGATGCGATTGGGAAAATCGACGTTGGGACTGCCGTATTGATCACGTTCCTCGTTGCACAGGAACACCGTCAGGTGCGACTGGTTGATCGCGATGCGACGGACGTAGTCGATGTGTGCAGCAACTTGGATCGCGGCAGCGCGGACTTGGGTTGCACGCATCGTGTCGGAAAAACGTGGCACAGCGACAGAGGCCAGCAATGCCAAGATCAACATCACGATGGTCACTTCCAGCAGAGTCATAGCGGATCGGCGAAGTCGCATCACGTGGCTCGATCTCAGGGCTGGAAGATAAACAGAATCGCGGCCCCGACGGCCGCGATGACTATCAAAAATCTACGTCAGAGAATGCCTGCCAGAACCAAGCAATTGCTGCGAAACTCAAAGAGAAAGCGATTGGATAATCCGACTAACCGGACCAATCGCGCAGGCCATGCTCTGGCGGAGCGATTGGGACCGCAACGTCGTGCCAAGTACGAGCCGAGGGTGGGGCGAGGCGGTCATCACCACCGCGACCAAACCTCAGTCCCCCAAGACCTGAGTCGCCATAAGCTGGGTCGCCATATTCTCAATTCTCTGCACAACCGTTTCTCCTTGGCATCGCGATATCGCTTTTGTCCACGTGTCCCATTCGGATTGACGAAGTCGTTGAATTCTCTGCCATGCGCCCGTGTTGCTCGACAAGGCGCATCGTGCAAAAAAGATTGATTCGTCGAGCCCGAACGAAGTGGGTCGAATCCGTGGGCGTACAATGACTTGTCACACAATCGGGGGTTGTCACTCAATTGGGGTTGTCACCTACTCGCGCATTGGAGAATTACGCCATGTTCAAAAAATCCGTCCCACTCAGTCTTGCAGTCTTGTTTGGTATCGTCCTCTGTCAGCTTTTGTCCGATCGCCGAATGCAAACGGCACAGGCAATGACAGCACATGGGACAGAAAAGAAGACGATGGCGACCGTGCCGCTGGATGGTGGCATGGAAGCGGTCGTGACACTGGATCATGTTACCGGCGACTTGACGGGTTACGTCATGAACCGAGTGACGGGTCAGTTTTTCATCCGCTATCGCCACAATGTCATCAATGAATTCCCCAAGCACGCCGGATCGTACTTGATGGCAACCGGCGTGGCCGACTTTCGTGGTTTCCAAACCAACAATCGACTCGCCAGTGGAGTCGTGTATGTTTCGGAAGAAACGTCTGGTCGGGTCGTCGCCTATGGGCTTCCGTGGAATCCCACCTTCGCGACCAGTCGGGCCGTCAATCAAGAACTGCAGTTCGTCACCTTAGATCAGGCGGCAACGCGATTTACTAACTTGGAACGCTAACGACATGATCAAAGAGAGTCGTGCGAAGAATCCAATGCTGCCCGACCATCGCGTTGGGTAGCACGATCGGAATCGAAGGGGCGGAGATGGCGTCGGCAAACCAGGGCGTTGCCCTGGGCTGGGATGTGTCACCCTTCCCATGACGAGCCGCGGCGTTTTAAAGGTGCGCTTTTGCGTGAGACATTGGTTGTTGGTAATCCGACTTGTAGTCACCGAACGGGTTGTACTCACATATCCATTTTCGGCCCGCGGTTACCAGCCGAGGACGTAGGCGAAGATCAATGGGGCGACGATCGAGGCGTCGCTTTGAATCATGAACTTGGGGGAATCGACGGCCAGTTTTTCCCAGGTGATCTTTTCGTTGGGGACGGCGCCGCTGTAGCCGCCGTAGCTGGTCACCGCGTCGCTGATTTGGCAGAAGTAGCTCCAAAGCGGAACGTCTTGTTTTAAATCTTGACGCAGCAGCGGCACGACGCAGATCGGGAAGTCGCCGGCGATCCCACCACCGACTTGGAAAAATCCCACCGGGCCTTGCGCGGAGGCTTGTAGGTACCACGCGATCAAGCGTTCCATCTGTGCCGTGCCGGGAACGATCGCGCCGTGATTGGCAATCGACCCATCGTAAACGCGGGCCGCATAGATATTGGCCAACGTCGAGTCTTCGAAGCCTGGTGTGAAGACTGGGATGTTGGCGTCTTTAGCTGCAGCGACCCAGCTGTTTTCTCGCGGTACTTGAAAGTGATCGGCAAAATCGTCTTCGTCCAATAGGTCGAACATGTACTGACAGGGCATTTGGGATTGTCCTGACGAGGCGCCTGCTTTCCAGCGTTTCATCAGTCGATGTTCGATATGCCGCATCACGGTTTCGGGGATGCAGGTATCGGTGACGCGATTGAAACCTCCGTCCAGTAGCGCCTGTTCGTCGTCGGCCGACAGGGCTCGCCAGTTTTCGACGATGCGATACTCGTCATGGGCCACCAAATTGAAAATGTCTTCTTCTAAGTTGGCCGCCGTGCAGGTGATCGCGTGGACTTTGCCACGGCGGATCATTTCGGCCAGCGACCGTCCCAGTTCTCCGGTGCTCATTGCGCCAGCCAGCGTGACCATCATTTGGCCCGCTGGTCTGTCAGAGGCGCTCGATGCATTGTTGCTGGAGGTCGGAATATTGCCGGCAGGATCGATCAGCTGTCGGTAGGCTCGAGCGGCGGCCAGCGTTTCGCGGGCATTGAAATGGCGGAAATGGGTTTCCAGGAATTCGGAGACGTTCACGGCAATGGCGAGTGGATGGAATTTTTTGGGTGGCTCAGCCGGTCCGAGCAACGCAGCGGCAGAGTGTACGGCGGGGAGTAAAAAGCCGCCCAGGGTTGGTCGGGGACCTGGGCGGAAGCAGAGGTCAAAAAACGGCTAAAAAACTGGTCCCGCGAACCTTTTGGCGACCAATTGGCTCTCAGTCTGTTCGCAATGGGCGGGCAAAAACGCTATCAGACACGAGAGTTATGGCGGAATGCGGGCCGCAGAGCACAATTCGGGCCAGTTTGTGGCGGTTGCCCTAGGCACATTTTGGGGGATCTGTTATTTTCTCTCGTTGATCATCGGCCCAATGTTGCACTCCCGTTCTCTTTTGCCCACCCAACCGACCGGCTCACCGCACATGCCGCGACGGAATACACGGCGAATTCTTGCTCCCACGCTCGACTTGTTTCGGGCTGACGGTTCGCGCTGAACGTGTCGACATTGCGTCTGACCAAACCTGCCCAGACGGGCCCGCAAACTTTTTTGGATTGTCTAGGAGCTTTCTCACACGATGGCAACCACGACCCAGCGTCGACTTGAACCAACCAGCGTTCGTCACTTCGGAACCAAGCTCTCCTCGTTCGAGCTGCCCGATCTCACCGCACTGCAAACCGTTTCGTATGCCGCCTTCTTACAAGAAGACGCCGATCCGCGTTCGCGGAAAAATCACGGCATGGAAAGTGTCCTGCGCGAGATTTTTCCGATCAGTAGTTACGACGGCAACACAACGTTGGAGTATCTGTACTATGAACTTGGCAAACCTCGCTATACCAGTCAGGAGTGTCGTCAGTTGCGACTGACCTACGGACGCCCCTTGCGAATCTGGTTGCGGCTCAATCGCGAAGAGCCCCATGAGGAAGAGGTCTATCTGGGCGATCTACCGATCATGATGGGCGGTGGCGAGTTCATCATTAACGGTGCCGAGCGTGTCGTCGTCAGTCAGTTGCACCGTAGTCCCGGTGTCGACTTTGTGCTCGAACAAGACACCACGACCGATCGCAAGCTGCCCAGCTGTCGTGTGATTCCCGAGCGTGGTTCGTGGATCGAAGTCAATGTGACCAAAAAAGATGCGTTGACCGTGCGAATCGACCAAAGCGGTAAATTCGCAGCGACGACGTTGTTGCGAGCAATGGACCCGAGATTCTCGACCGACACAGATTTGCTCAAGGCGTTTTATCACACCGGGACGCAAAAGATCAGCGGCGCCAAAAGTGCTCCTAAGATCGAAGGCAAAATCGCGGTTGATGACATCGTCTACCCCAGCGGTCACGATCGTGCCGGCGAAATCATCGTCGAAGCGGGTCATCGGGTCACCAAAGAGACGTCGGAAACCATTTGTAGCGTCGGCGTCAAAAGTATCGAGTGCATGGAGTCGCCCAAGATTCCATTGATTTTCAACACGCTTGCCGACGACAACACCGCCAGTCACGAAGAAGCGTTGTTGCGGATCTATCAGCGACTGCGTCCAGGTAACCCGCCGCAACTAGAAAAAGCTCGTACGTTGTTCAACGAAAAGTTCTACGACGAGAACCGATATCGGTTGGGCAAGGTCGGTCGTTTTCGATTGAATCGTAAGTTGAAATTGGGTGTCAGCGAAAAGGAAATGACGCTGCGTCCAGACGACATGATCGAAGCGATTCGCTACTTGATCGACCTGTTCGATAGCGAAAGCGAAGCGGAGATCGACGACATTGACCACTTGGGCAACCGACGTTTGCGAACGATTGACGAATTGGCCAGCGAAGAACTTCGCAAGGGATTCTTGAAGCTGCGTCGAACGGTTCAAGAACGGATGAGCGTGAAAGATGCTCAGGACATGTCGCCGCGTTCGTTGATCAACCCAAAGAGTGTCTCCGCGGCGATCGATTACTTCTTCGGTCGTGGTGAACTTTCGCAGGTGGTTGACCAGACGAACCCATTGAGCCAGTTGACTCACGAGCGACGTTTGTCGGCGTTGGGCCCCGGCGGTCTGAACCGAAAACGTGCTGGATTCGAAGTGCGTGATGTTCACATTTCTCACTACGGTCGAATCTGTCCGATCGAGACGCCGGAAGGCACGAACATTGGTCTGATCAGTTCGCTGGCAATTTTTGCCGGGGTCGATGATTACGGATTCCTGATCACGCCTTACCGCTGCGTCAAAAAAGGCAAGGTCAGCGAAGACACGGTTTGGTTGCGTGCTGACGAGGAAGGCGAATCGTATGTGGCGCCGGCCGATACCGAATTGAAAGATGGGGAATTGGTACCCGGTCCCAATTTGATCGCCCGATTCCACAGTGACTTTGAAATCGTGCAGCCCGAGCAGGTCGATTACATGGATGTCGCGCCGAGCCAAATGGTCGGTGTGTCAGCCGGGTTGATCCCGTTCTTGGAGCACGACGATGCGAACCGCGCGTTGATGGGATCGAACATGCAGCGGCAAGCTGTGCCGTTGTTGGTCGCCGAGCCACCGATTGTCGGAACGGGAATGGAACGCGAAGTCGCCAGGAATAGCGCGATGGTGGTACGTGCCCGACGTGCCGGCAAAGTGACCTACGTTGATTCCACGAGAATCGAAGTCGGTAGTGATCACTACGAATTGAAAAAGTATCAAGGCCTGAACGAGCGGACTTGTCAGAACCAAAAGCCGCTGGTCAGTGTCGGAGACAAGGTCGAAAAGAATCAGATCATTGCCGACGGTGCCGCCACCCGGAATGGCGAATTGGCACTGGGTCGAAACGTGCTGGTCGGATTCATGTCCTTTGACGGATTCAACTACGAGGATGCGATCATCATCAGCGAAGAACTGGTGAGAAATGACGTCTACACGTCGATCCACATCGAAGACTTTGACGTCGAGATTCGCGAAACCAAACTCGGTCGTGAAGAGTTCACGCGGGACATTCCCAATGTGTCGGAAAAGGCGCTGCGGAATCTGGACGACAGCGGAATTGTTGAAACCGGAACGTACGTCAAACCGGGCGACATCTTGGTCGGTAAAGTCAGCCCCAAAAGCAAGACGGAGTTGACGCCAGAGGAAAAACTGTTGCACGCGATCTTTGGTCGTGCCGGTGAAGACGTCAAAAACGATTCGTTGGAGGTGCCCTCGGGGATCGAAGGCATCGTGATCGAAACTCAGAAGTTTTCGCGGCGGATGAGTTTGTCCGAGGACGAGCGAAAAGAATTCGAAAGCGAGCTGAAAGAGGTCGAAGCCGAAGGCAATGCGGAGATCGCCAGTACCTTCGAGGCATTGGTTCGCGATTTGGAGGCTGCCGCCGGAACGAAGTTGAAAGACTCCACTGGAACGCCTCTGGCTGATGGCCAAGATCCAAAGTTCGTCGCCGAACGTGCGACTTCCTTCCGCATCGACCATATCTTGGACCAAGTGAAATCGGATGCGGGCAAGGAAGAGGTCGAAAAGGTCTTCCAGGCCCAGTGGGGAAATGTGGAAACGGCGATTGACGACCGTGACCGCAAGTTGAACAGCATGAAGCGGGGTGACGAGCTCCGCAGTGGCGTGCTGCAGATGGTCAAGGTGTACATCGCCACCAAACGTGTGATCAGTGTCGGTGACAAAATGGCCGGCCGACACGGTAACAAGGGGGTGATCGCCAAGATCTTGCCGATCGCGGACATGCCGTTTTTGCCCGACGGAACCCCAATCCAGATCATGCTCAATCCGCTGGGCGTTCCCAGTCGGATGAACGTGGGTCAGATTTTGGAAACTCACCTTGGTTGGGCTGGCGCGAAACTTGGTTTCCAAGCGATCACGCCGGTGTTCAACGGTGCCTCCGAAGACGACATCAATCAAGCACTTGCGGATGCTGGTTTGCCGGCTCACGGAAAGGTTCGATTGACCGATGGACGAACCGGCGAGCCGATGGATCAGGAAACCACGGTGGGCTACATCTACATGCTCAAACTGCACCACTTGGTCGATGACAAGGTTCACGCACGAAGCACCGGCCCTTACTCGTTGATCACGCAGCAGCCTCTGGGAGGGAAGGCACGTTTTGGTGGCCAACGCTTTGGAGAGATGGAAGTCTGGGCGTTGGAAGCTTATGGCGCCGCCTACATCCTGCAAGAATTGTTGACCGTCAAGAGCGACGATGTCGAAGGCCGAACCAAGATTTACGAGTCGATGGTCAAGGGCGAGAACACGCTCGAAGCCGGTACTCCAGCCAGTTTTGATGTGTTGACCAACGAAATTCGCGGACTCGCGCTGAACATGCAGCTCGAAAAGCGACCGATCTAGATAGGCATGATTTATCGCAGCGGGACCACTCGCTGCGAAGGCGGGCAAATGATTCGTCCGCGTGAACCTGTGATCGACACGTTTG
>JABDKS010000875.1 GCA_013002105.1 Pirellulaceae bacterium
ACGGCATTTCGCGAATGCGAACGTTTCAGATCCGTCGGAGGGAGTCGAGCCCACGTCGATCGGGTTGCATCCAAATGCCTCGGCCGACTATCTCTGCTGTCCGTTGATTCAATTAATGTTGATTCAACAAAAAACGCTCGTCGGAGATTCCGGCGAGCGTTCTTGAGTTAACGGTCTTGGTCCAAACTTTGTAGCTTCAGCATCGCGTCGGCGCCGTGCTGCAGGGCCTGATTGGCGATCGGTTCCAAGGATTCGACCGTCATAGTCGTGCTGCGAGTCGACGTCGGCGTGTGGCGAATTCGAATCAAGTTAGCATTTGCCGTCTCGAAGCCACGAAACGCACGCGAACTGTGCGTCGCTGCACGCGTACCGAAGGAATTCGATCGGACACCGAGTCGCGCAACGTCATCAACGTTTCGAGCAGCCGCGCCGAGAATCGCCAATAGAATGGCACCCATGCCGCTGACAGCGGTGTTTGGATTTTGGTTTGGATCGTGGTTCATAGTGAGGCTCCTTTCGCGCCTTCGGTAGCAAATAGTATTCCCGCCAGGGTTCGCACCCGACCTGCCTGGGTTGAAAAACCAGGGACCTCACCGGAAGTCCAGCGGACGGTGCTTGTTTTTGTTTGTGATCAAGTGTTGTGGCGATACTCTTGGGATGAATCACGGGCAGTGATTTGCTGTCAGCGTGATGGTAGACGCTCGAATCCTCGAATTCGGTGCATCCAACCGACGCTCTGTCGTCTCAGCTACCCGCAGGCGTACTTTTAGTGTCGGGTTTTTGGGTAATGGATTGTGTTGAGTGCTGTTTCTCGATTCAAAACGCTGCTGTGATCGCACGAAAAAACCCGCTGCTCACGCTGAACACCGGGTCAATGAATCGTTGCATTCATTGCAAGTGTCACAGGCGCAGTGTCAACTCGGGCTGGGGATTGCATTCATCAATCGCTACCGTGTCGTTGCACAGCATCCCAGTATTCCGCATCTCGGTATTGGGAGACACGTCGCCGGGGCACTGAGCGTTTTGCCGATGGAGACTCGGTTTTGGAAACATCATTACGATTTGTGTTCTGCGATTGACTGACGCGGCGACCACAGTTGCGATTCGCCACGCCAAAACGGGTTTGACCAATACTAAGACCCGTGATGCACGATCGGGTTCACAGAAAAGTGCGAACGAAAAGGATCGGTGTTTGTCGCGCGTCCAACTACACAGATGCACGTACGCGAACTTGTATCGCGCAGGAACTGAAAAAAAGAATCAATGTTTTGCAGTTGTGCGATTAATTCAATCGTACAGCAGTTGAGCCGTGGCCACGCAGTCTGCGGACGACTTAAAACGAATCCAATGAGCGCTGAATCCGGTGGGAAAGGTGAATTGGATCGGTGAATTTGCTTCCAATCTGAATTCGCGCATGCGGTGCCAACCGGTTTGATGATCGACGTCGATTTCGATCGTGATGGTTGTCGGGGTATCGCTTTGCAGCGTCAGACACTTGCGGTCGTACCCGGTCATCAGATAGGGATCCGATGCTCGACCCGCTTTCACGTTCGTCTGCTGCCATGGACCGCCATGGCCCGTTGGTTTGCCGAGTTTCCACAGGTCGTCGACTCCGCCGAGCCACAGTCCAACACGTTGGGCAGGATCGATGTAGACATGTTCGCTGCGCTTTGCCTGAGGATCCATTCCGGTCAGCACCAATAGCCCGTTCCACGAACAGAAATCATGGATCTGTTTACTGTGACTGGAGACCGGACGCATTTGAGTGAAAATCGGTGGCGCTCCGTTGGTCAGCAGGGGGATTTCGTAAAACGTGCCATGAATGTTTGCCAAGTGACGTTCGGATTGCACTTCGCGTGTCGCGCGTGGCCAGCCATTATCCAAGCCATCGTCAAACGCGGCGTTTCCTTTGGGTAACCGAAGGCGCTTTCCGCGATACTGAACCACCACGGAGGCATCATCGACGGTGAATTCTGGTTTGATGGTCAGCAGTTGGGCCAATTCAGGTTCCGGGGCATCGTCGGTAAACGCAAAAGTCTCTTTACCGAAATCGAAGTAGCGCTGATTGGGCGTTACGATTCGCAAATTGCGATTACGTTTGGCGGCGTACACAAGACCGCCCAAAGCATCGCCGTCGTCGACATTCGCCAAGCCTTGGAAAAGATCTGGGGCGTCTTTCGTGACTGGATTGGCGGTCAGATGAAAATACGCGGTCGCGAAACAATCTTGATTCGCGGTCAAGCGAATCCATTGCGCATCGAAATCACTATCGAAAAGATGGCTGTGGAATTGGTTCACCGTCAGCGTTTTGTAGTGGGTCCAATTGCCGTCGCCATGGACGTCGGTTTCGATTTTGAAGTCGACGGTGTCCGGAAAGAGATTTTGAGATGCATCGGATCTGTTTGGCTGCGTTACCGTCACGGTGCGGCCGGCATCGATTCGAAGATGGTTGGCTTGTGCGGAGACGAACGCAGTGTGTGGCATCCCGAAAGAGCCTTTCGTATGCTCGGTCTCATTAGCGGGAATCTCGATGCGCCCCGTTGCAAAGTCCCGTTTGTAGATCACGTCGTGAAAGTCCTTTCCCCAAGTCAGATGGAAATCGGTCCGCTGCCATTGCTCATTCAGTTTTGGATTGCCGCGAGCATCGACCGCGAGGTAGACGGTTACGGGAGCATTGACCGTGAACGAAAAACCGGGGGCTCGCCGGTGCCAGTCACCGCGGTGCAGCGTGACGCGAGGCAAGGTAACCAGTTCAGGCGAAAGGGAATGGATTTCTTGTTGATCCGACGCTCGCGTTCCCAATTCGTTCGTAGTCGATGGCATGGTCGAACGGACTGCCAAGTGAAGCACGCGTCGATCGAATCCGTTGACCAGGAAGGGATCCGAAGGTTGTCCTGCCGTGATTTGATCATTCACCCATGGTCCGCCGAATCCACTGGCCGGCCCCCACTGCCTCAATTCGTCCAGATCGCCGAACCAGAGATTCGATTGCGGTTGACCGGCCAGTGGGTTGCCTTGGATGCTGGTTTCATCGCTGGCCAGCACAAGCTTTCCCTGCCATTGGCAGAAGTCGGGAATGTAACGCAGGTGGCTGCCGATCGGGCGAATGCCTGCGGTGTTGGTCACGGAAAAGGACTTGGGAAAGTCAAAGAACATGCCGTGCATGTCCATCATCATTTTACCGTCGCCGATTTCGCGAATCCGTGGCCACTCGGTGTACCAGCCGTGAATCGCGTCGTTGTTGTGGGCTGCTTTGGGCAGCAAGAACGTATGCCACTGACCCGATTGCAACAATTTCAGCCGAACCGATCGACGATCCCATCCCATCGCCCATAAACGGTCGTCGTCGTCCCTGTTACCTTCGATGCCGCCCGGCCCGGTGACATCGGTGAATTGTTTTCGTTCGACGATCTGCCACTGGTTTCCGTCATAGGAGGCCAACACGCCGGCTTCCTCTTCATTCTTTGGTGGGCCACCG
>JABDKS010000896.1 GCA_013002105.1 Pirellulaceae bacterium
GCCGATCCACTGCCGCCGGCCAGGGCATTGGTGGTCAGTCGAACTGCGTTACCGTTGGCGGCTCCGGAGTTGAATGTGTATTTTTGATTGGATCCTGTCCGTGAACTGGCACCAAACTCCAAATCCCCCGCTTCGATTGGAACAACAAACGTGCCGACCGGATTGAGATTCGAAATCTGTTGTGCAGCGGCAAGTGCTAACGCCGGGTCGGCACTGTTGACATACTCCCGACCGGCGGCTCGAACCGACGCATCGGTCACAATCTGCATCTTGGTTTTGACAACTTGGATGTAGGCAAAATTGACAGCCATCCCCGCGAGCGCAAATAGCACTGGCAGCAAGATCGTAATAAAGATCATCGTCGCTCCGCGGCGACGTTTTGCAGACATGCTCATCAATGAACCTTTAGAAAAGTGGGCGTCGGTGTTTTGCATTCGCGGGTGGGCAGTATGGACGTTGGCCCGTTCGGGCAACGGATCACTCCGCTCGCATGACAACGGTCTCAGAAATCTGTTTTCCCTCGTACAGGAACCCGCCAAAAAGCGCGTTGGCAGCGCAGTCAGCCGACACCGTGACCTGAAATAGATCGCCCGGTGACATCGTGGTGGGATCCGGCGGACTCAGGCTGACCGTGTAGTTATTGATTTGTCGGTCGTCCAGTAACATCTGGCATTGCAACACGACCAGGTTGTCGTCGCTGCCGGGGAGAATTCCGATTCGTGCCCCTTCGTAAGCGACCACGGACGCATTTTGCTGCAGCTGCAACATCGCGCACGCTTCAATCGTTGCCATTGCAATGAGCGCAAGCACGGGCAGGCATACTGCCAGTTCAACGACGGCGATACCCAGTCGGCGGTCAGCGGCGCCCGATGGACGTCGCTTTTTTCGGATCTTGTGCACGTGTGAGGTAATCAATGACAAGGAAAACGGATGGAGACCGATGTACCGAACCGTAGTGCGCAACGAGCACCAAAGTGACTAGCTACTGGACTTGGCCCATCGCGAAACAGCCTTCTCGCGTACAATGATCCGATCGTGACGGTCATAACGGCCAGAGACTTGCTGCCTTGCTGCAGGCCCGTTTCGACTCGTCCCCGTAGGCGTCCAAGGACGCTAGATCGTCGCGAAGTGCCGATGAGCGAAGGCGGCGACGGTGGAAGCGACGAAATCAATATCCGCCTGATTTTCGGCCAAAAGATGGTCCGCACCGCCGAGCGAAAGCAGGCTGACCGACGTGTCCCCGCGGGGCGAACCCTGAATCAACGACATGATCCGCAATGCGTGATCAAATCCGACCGTTTTGTCCGACGGCGAATGCATCAGCATCACCGGACAAGTGATTTGTGCGATCAACTCGGGCAGATGATGGCTGCGTAAGTCCTGAAGCATCTCGCGCCGGATCGTCCAATCAAACCCACCGATCGAAACATCGCCAACACCCGTTCGCTCGATCTGACCGTTCATCGATGCCAACAATGCGGCAAGATGCGTCGTATCGCTCGGCGCCGCCAGCGTGACGATCGCTTGCAGCGAGGCGAGTTCAGCCGGTGCGTCGGGCATCGCGGCTTGTCCCGCCAAGGCCAGTGACGCGGCACCGCCGAAACTGTGTCCCAACAAGGTTGTCACCGGCCCGATCTCTGCGGCGGCAAACCGAATCGCCGATGCCAGGTCGGCCAGATTGGTTGTAAAACTGGTTCCTGAGAAGTCACCTTCGCTGCCACCCAATCCCGTCATGTCGAAGCGCAGAACGGCAACTCCCTTTTCGGACATTGCACGTGAAAGACGCACGGTCGATTTCAGGTCTTTGTTGCAGGTAAAGCAATGGCTGAAAACCAAGACCGGTCCGGCTGGATGGTCGTCGGGACGGTCGATGATCCCTGCGAGTTGGTCGCCGGATCCGCCAGGAAACTTCACGCGATAAGACTGTCGAGCCACAAAAGGATTCCAGCGAAGTGTCGATTTGGCTCACAGCGAGGCGACGATTACCCAGTTCGAGGTTTGCCGGGTTCGCGGTTTGTCCAGAATGTGGTTTGCCCAGTTCGAGGTTTGCCCAGCACGAGGTTTGCCCAGCACGAAACGCCGCGTCGAGGTGACGATCGCGGTTATGCGTCCCGGCCGCCGGGAGCGGTGATTCGACCTGCTTTGAATGCTTCGGCCATCGCCATCGGCACTTGCGCCTCGGCCAACACCAGTTGAGATTTATTCTCAGCCACCTTCGCCTTCATTTGTTGTTCCTGAGCGATCGCTTCGGCACGACGACGTTCGGCTTGGGCACGGGCAACGCGCGTGTCGGCCTCGGCCTGATCACTTTGCAATCGAGCTCCGATGTTTTCACCGACGTCGATGTCGCCGATATCGATCGAAACGATTTCAAACGCCGTTTGCGCGTCCAGGCCGCGCGAAAGCACGACACGTGTGATCATGTCGGGATTTTCCAGCACTTTAAAGTGCGTTTCCGCGGACCCGATCGAGCTAATGATCGCTTCACCGACACGAGCGATGATCGTGTCTTCGGTCGCACCACCGATCAATTGTTCGATATTCGTTCGAACCGTGACCCGGGCGCGTACACGCAACTCGATACCGTTCTTCGTGATCGCGCTGAGCGTTGTTTTGCCGCTGCGTGATGGGTCGGGGCAGTCAATGACTTTGGGGTAGACGCTGGTTTGAACCGCATCCAATACGTCTCGGCCGGCCAGGTCGATGGCCGCCGCTTGATCAAAATCCAACGGAATCTCGGCGCGGTGGGCAGCAATAATGGCGTGGATCACGTTCATCACGTTTCCGGCGGCCAGATAATGAGCTTCCAGTCGCCGCGTGCTGATGCCGTTTGCGCGACTGATATTCAATCCGGCCTGCGCCGACATGACTTTAGCCTGCACGATCACGTTCGGATTGACTTTCGTGAAATGCATCCGAATCAGACTGACCAAGCTGACGTCCGCGACCGACATGTAGGCTTGAAACCAAAGCTTGCCGTAGCGGATAAAAAAGAATCCCAATACGGCGATCAAAAACAGGACCAGGAATCCTGCGGCCATCGCGATAATGGCACCCGCCGAAGCTGCTTGTGCTAACAACGACCCATGATCAAGCCACGCGATTGCCGCGGCGTCCATTGGCAGAAAACTGGTTGCTGATTCCGTACTGATCACCATCGAAAGACCCTTCGACCCGTTGCATGTGCAGACACTGCTGAAAACGTCCCCATCAAGGACGCCAACATGATAAGGCGTGTGCAGCCTTGTGAGAATCGCCCCAAAACGTGACGGGATGTGAAACTGGGAGGCTTTGCAAGGGATGCCGGGGCCTACCCCGATCCTGAAGGGATCGAGGCGATTGAATCCGCCGTGGGTCATGCCCGCTGGTGATCGTGCGAGGATCGAGGCTGAACGCAGAATCTCTCAGGGTTTTGTCGCACGACGTCAGGGATTTGTCGCACGGCGTCAGGGTTTTGTCGCACGACCACTGAACTTGATAAATCCCCGACGTGCGACCCCCACGCCAGGATCACCACACGCCAGGATTACCACACGCCAGGATCACCACACGCGGATCACCGCCCGTGGATGACCACCCGCGTTACGGCCCTCTGGCAAACCATTACGCGATTTTCTGGATCGCTTTGGCAACCAATTCCGGGTCGTCCTGCTCCTGCAGGTGCTTGATTTGATCCGCTGGCAACCCTGCCTTCTCCAGGTGGCTGGCCAATCGCTTCCAAACCTGCGCCCGCTTTTTGCCTTCACTCAAATAGAGTTCGGTGACCGCTTCCTGGGCCTTTTGCAGACCGATTGAATCGCGGTTTTTGTAGTAGTTCTTGATGATTCGTTCTTGATGGCGACTGTGCGAGGTCATCTGAGCGGGGCACCTTTTGGAATAATAGGAGCAAATATCGAACGCCGCGAAATTGGCGGAACTCGCGAATTCTGTGGCTTTCCCGGATTATCGACCAACCACTTCGTAATCTATAGTACCCAGCGACAGGGGCAGATTGAAACGGCAATGCGTTGGTTGCCCGGTTTGGTGGCGATGGACCGTTGCCCGCATCGGTGCCAATGCTGGATTCCCTGCCGACACTGGAATTTGGACCAAAACGAGTGAATTTGGAATGATTGTTTGCCGAGGCGTTCGCGGCGCCACGACCGTCGACGCGGACGACCGAGACCAAATTCTGATGGCAACGCGCCAATTGCTCGCCCTCATGATCCGTCGAAATGGAATCGATTCGACCGATGTCGCCAGCGCGTTCTTTACCGTGACCAAGGATCTGACGTCCGAGTTTCCAGCACTGGCCGCGAGACAACTCGGTTGGCTGGAGGTGCCTCTACTGTGTGGCTACGAAATCACGGTGGGAGATTCGCTGCCGCGCTGCATCCGTGTCATGTTGCATTGGAATACGGATAAAACGCAGTCGGAAATCCACCATATTTATCTTCACGACGCCGTAACTCTACGTCCCGACTTGTCCGAACTGCCGGCCGTCGATTTTGACGAACTGGAAGATTGGATTCGGGCGCATTTATGCGAGGAGTAGATCGTTGTCGGGCAAGGTATCGATTCGTTGGAGCAGCGATGCGGCCCTAAGTGCCGTTCATGCAGCACACGTCGTAGCCACCGGCGGATTCTGCACGGATCAAAAAACCGAACAAGCGCTGGTCGAATCGGTAACCGATATTAATAACCGCCTCCTTTCTGCGTCGCTGGACATCGGCACATTCTGGCTGCGTCTGCTTAGCGAAACCGCGTTCGATCCGACAAACACGCGTACCTGCGAAATCGCGTTGTTGGATTCTGGTTGCAGTAAATTGCAGTTGGAGCAAACCGCGAGCGTGATTTCCAACCGACTGAGTGATAGTCGGCTGGCATTTCAACGGCGGTTTCCCAAACTGACCGAACAACTCGCTTTGCGAGGCCGACCAATTCGCGATCTATGGGATACGGTTGGGCCGGGCTTGCTGTCGAATATTGCAAAACAGATTTGGGTCGGCAGTCCACCCAACGATTGGTGGCCTCCGCGAGTGGACGCTGTTTTGGTTCAGCCAATGCGCGGCGGCGACGGCGGGTTCGATTCCGCTGCGCACAAGTTTTGGATCGAAGCGGTGCTGACCGATAGCGATCCCGATGTGCCCGAAGTCTTGCGCGTGGCTTGGCTGGTGACGCAATTGGCTGTTGAAACGCAGACACTCGAGCGGTCGTCCGAACGAACCTCCGAGCGGTCGGGCACACTGCCTTGGTCGATCGGTTCGGTTCCGTTGGTATTGTCGGCCGGCAAATACCTTGATCTGGTCAAAGGCCCCGAGTTGCCAATCCAAGCGGCGTTGCAACATTGGCGACTCGGTGATGCCAATACCGCCGCGGTTGTCACGCGATGGTGGCAGGCTTGGCAAAAAGACCCCACGCCGATGCCGGTCGGGCTGAAGCACCTGGACAAATTGCTGGGGCCAGCACGAGATTCGTCACCGGGACGCGTCGATGCTGGAATCGACTTGACAGAGTTCGACGATTAGCCCGTCTGGCAAAGCATTCGTTCCATAGGACCGGCCCGCTTTTTGTCAATTCTCTGCCAGGACAGGTCCCTGGTCTGCCGATTAGCAACCAGAGCGGTGTGACCGGGATCGCTCGATTGGCGACACGCCGGGTCCGGTTTGGCGACTGGCCGGATGTCGATTGATTCCTGGTCGTGATCGGAGCGATCCGCGAACTGCCTTTCGTAATTGAGACACGTTGGCACTCCCGCGTGTCTCAATCTTTGCATTCGCGAGACAAAAATCGTGAATGCCCGTAACAGTTGGGTTATGGTGCGCCTTAAAATGAGACGCCTCGGTTGGACGAACGATCCCTGCCGATTCTCTTCGGCTCCTACGTTCCCAGTAAAACAAAGTCACTTAACTCAACATGGTCGCTTACCTAGCGGTTCAGTCCGGCCCCGAAAAAGGAAAGCACTTCCCGCTTGATCCCAACCGCCCGATGCACATTGGGCGGGGCACGAATTGTGAAATCATGCTCTCCGATCCGGTCAGCTCCAGGTTTCATGCCGTCATCTACTTCGAGGATGGGAACTGGCATCTGCGTGACACCAGCAGTCGCAACGGAACGATGGTCAATGGTCAGAAGGCGGATCACGCGCGAATCATCGATCAAGCGCTGGTGCAGATCGGCGCAACGGAGATGCGTTTGATCGAACCGTCGGTCGAGTTTGGGGCCGAAGACGAATCGATGCAGACGGTGATCCAAGACATCTCGATGTCGGGCAGATCGGACGCGGACCTTGATCCGCTGAGAAAGGTCGCCGAAACAGGGCAACTTTTCGATCTCTACCTACTCAGTCTCAGTTTGTTGCGATCAGAGAATCCAGACGAAACCATCGATTCAGTATTGAAGCTGCTACGCGATCGAACCAAAGCCGATGTGGTCGGACTGTCATTTGATTCAGGAGACGGACGCCAGAAACCTCAGCGTTGTGAACCCAGTGAAGCGATCGATCAAGTCAAACTCGGAAAGAGCCTGATCCGTCGAGTGATCGGCGCGGGCGAAGCGATCTGGGTTAATGAGCAGCGTGACGATAACCCAGCGGACATGAAGGCGTATGACAAGTGGTCCGATGCCATCTTTGTTCCGCTCAATAGCGACGACGAAAATTTGGGTGTGTTGCATCTCTATCGCAACACGCCTGCCTTTCAGGAAAACGACTTTGATTTGGCGGTTTCCGCCGGGCGTCTGCTGGCCGTCGGGCTCGGCAGTGCACTGCGCAGCGATTCACTCCGCGCCGAAAGTCGTCGCATTGCCGATCGAAATGCTGACACCGATGAGCTGATCGGGACGAGTCCCATCATGGCAAAACTGAAAGAGAAGATCGAGCGGATCGGAAAAGCCAGCGGGAGTGTCCTGGTTCGGGGCGAAAGTGGTTCGGGCAAAGAGCTGGTGGCTCGTGCAGTGCACCGAGCAAGTAATCGCGTCTCGCGCCCGATGCTGACGGTCAATTGCGCCGCGATTCCGCACGAACTGATCGAAAGTCAGTTGTTTGGTCACAAGAAAGGTTCGTTTACCGGCGCCGATAGTGATCACGTTGGTTGGTTTCAGCAGGCCCACACCGGCACACTGTTTCTGGACGAGATTGGCGAACTGACTCTCGAAGGCCAGGCCAAGCTGCTTCGTATTTTGGAAGGGCATCCGTTCTTGCCGGTCGGTGCGACCGAACAGGTCCTAGTTGATGTGCGAGTAATCGCGGCGACAAATCGCGACTTGGCGGAGTTTGTGCGTGAGAAAAAGTTTCGCGAGGATTTGTTTTATCGATTGAGTGTGTTTGAGTTGTTCGTTCCGCCCTTGCGAGATCGGGGGTCCGACATCGATTTGTTGGTGGATCATTTTCTGGACCATTTCCGTCTTCAGCACGGACGCAGCAACCTGGAATTGACCGATGCAGCCCGCGATCGGTTACTTGAGTACGCCTGGCCTGGAAATGTTCGCCAGTTGCGTAACGTCATCGACAGCGCGGTCGTGATGGCTGACGACCCGGCCATTGTTGCCGAAGATTTGGGATTGCGTGACGCGGGACTGAGTCGACTCGATACGTTGCGAATTGACGAATGGGAACGACGACTGATCACCAAAGCATTGCAACAATCCGGTGGGAGCGTGCCCGACGCAGCCAAATTGTTGGGAGTCAGTCGCGCGACCGCCTATCGCAAAATTACCGAATATGAAATCGAACGATAATACCGCCTCGGTTCGCGCTGGTCGCGCACAAAATTCACCTCACCCCGACTTCGCTGCGTACCGAATTTCTTTTCCCCAAGGGTGGCGGATCTAAATTCCGCCGAACGATTTTGCTCGCGATACTTTCAGCACCGGGCTCGCGCGGGGATGTCAATCCGATGATCGCGATCGGTCGTGAGTTGCGACAGCGTGGTTTCGAGGTCGTGATTTCGCTGTCGGAGCCGTACGCAGCAATCGCTCAGCACGCTGGACTGACGGTCGAACCTGTCATCAGCACAGATCAGTTCCACGAAATGGTGGGCGATCCGGCCGTGTGGAAAACCGTTCGTGGCGTTCGCCGTGTGCTGCAGGCGATGTCGGATCACTTCGTCCGTCCGCACCACGAAGTCATTCGTCGGCATCTGCGTCCGGGTAAAACGATCTTGGTTTCGCATCCACTGGATTACGCATCACGGGTGATCCGCGAAAGCGAATTGGCCACGCCGCTGGTCGACATTCACTTGCAACCGGTCGTGCTGCGCACACCCCAGTCGCCGCCCAAGATGACGCCGTGGTGGTTTGAAATCTCGCGGCCTGCGTGGGCCGTACGTTTGTTGTACTACTTGGCCGACCACTTGGGATTGGATCCAGTGATTCGTCCGGCGGTCAATCAGTTGCGATCTGAATACAGCCTGCCGCCGATCCGCCGCGTTCTGAACGAGTGGTGGCTTTCACCTGACCGCGTGATCGCGATGTATCCCAAGTGGTACGCACCTGAGACCGAGATATTTTGTCCGCGTTTGGTACATGCAGGATTTCCATTAGACGATCTGGATGATCGCCCACTGGAACCACCGCCGGAGCGACCAGTCGTCTTCACCGCCGGCACGGCTCACTTTCACGGTCGACGATTTTTTCAACGTGCGGTCGCGTCGTGCCAGGAGTTGGGGCTACCCGGTTTGCTGCTGTCGCCGCACGCGGACAATTTTCCGTCCCAGCTGCCAGCCAACGTCCACACAAGTTCGTACGTATCACTGAGCAAGTTATTGCCCCACTGCCAAGCGATCGTACACCACGGCGGCATCGGGACCACATCGCAATCGCTCGCGGCTGCGACACCCCAGGTCATCCGACCGCTGGCATTTGATCAATTTGACAATGCGACTCGAATTCATCGGCTTGGGTGCGGCGTGTGGCTCAAACGCGACGCGCAACTCGCATCGACTTTGCAGCGATTAATCGGCGATCGGTCCACCGCACAACACTGTCGTGACGTCGCCGAGCAAATGTCGGGCATGAACGGCGCGCAAACGGCGGCCGACGAGATTGCATCGGTTTACGACCGGTCCCTGCGACATGACGGACCGAAAGTTTGAACGATCCACCTCTCGGTCCCGCAGGTTCGGTCGGCGATGCGCGGCGTCCGCCGCAACCCTTTCGTGAAGTGGAGATGGTGCGATGGGGCTGGCGGCGTTTGCGAGACGCGCTCAGACGCAGCATCCACGCGTTGAAACCGACCGACTATCGAAATCTGGCGCGGTTTGCCGATGATCTGCGCACCTGGTATTGCTCAGGCAGCGATACCGCACGTGGACTGGAGATGTGCGTCAAGTCAGTACGCACTACCGCGTTTGGCAAGCGTTGGGCGACAGCATCCGATCGCGTGCGGGAAGGCGCCTCGCTGACCGACGCTCTGTCAAACGCATCGGATTATCTGCCGGAGTTCTTTCTGCCGGTGATCGACGCGGGCGAAAAGGCAGGCCGACTGGATGATGCGTTGGCGTTCGTCGCCAACCATTGCCGCCTACTGGCGGGCCCCGCATCGGCGATCCGCAACGTCTGGTTGTATCCACTGGCAATCATGATTTTTGGATCGCTGCTAAAAATATTCATCTTCCTCGCGATGGGATCGTTGTCAGGTGCCTTTTCGATGCTGATCGGCGAATTGTTTTCCTGGTTGCAATTGGCAGTGGTCGTCATGATTTTGATTGCGACGCCCGCAAGGTACTACTTTGAACAATTATGTTTACAGTTTCCAATCATCGGTCAGTTGCAGCGCGAGATCGCGATGAATCGTTTCTTCCGCACGATGGCGTTGGTTTATGGCGTCGGTGGCCATCGGGTCGAAATGATGATCCACACCGCTGCCAAAGCCGTCAGCAACACAGCGATTCGAGCCGAGTTGTTGAAGGCGGCCGATGGGATCGAACAGAAGCAAGGCGTCACCGAAGCGTTTCGGGTTGTTGATCCGATCAGTGACGAAGAAAAATCGACGATCGAAATCGGCGAAATGTCTGGGAAACTTGAACAAGCATTCGACGCAATCGCTGATAAGGCCGAAGCCAGTATGCTGCCAAAATTGAGAACAATTCAGTCGCTGTCAACTAAGGTTTTGATGTATGCCGTGATGATGTCCCTGGCCGGAACAATGCTAAGCATCCTACTTTCAACGCGGTGAACCGCGTCTGGTCGCGTGATCGTATTCGTGGGCCACGACCTATCCTGCCACGTTTCCGTGAGGAAAACCGGGGTTGCCAGGACAGGTCCTGGCCTACGATTCTGCTGCTCTTAGGAGCCTTTTCGGATCGGCACTAGGTTTTTGGCTGACTTTCGCCCGATGCGGAATCGAACTCGGATTCGATTTCGTTGTAGGTCGCCAACATCGCATCGAGCTGTTCTTGCAGCTTGCTCAAATCACGTCCGTTGTCGATCGATTCGGCCAGTATCGGACGTAACCATTCCTGCATCAGATGGAACTGGCCCTTGATCAAATCGGCCAACACGCGTGGAACTTTGTGTTGCACGAATACCTTTTGGTCCGGCGGCGAGGCCGCCTGCTGGGCACTGATTTTCTCAAGTTGTTGACTGGTCGTCTTAAGCGTTTCGGCAAGTTGGGTTCCCGATGCTGTCAGACTCTGACGCAGCGAATCCACACGCGCATCCATTCGTTCCTCCGCACCGTCGCTCTGTGTCGCAATCGCTCGCGAGATCACTTGGCGGATCGATTCCAGGCCGTCACGCATCGAGGCAAGCTGGCGCATCAACTGACCGGCCTGGTCTTCGCTGTCCATGCCCTGCATCCGTATGCTTTCGACAAACGCGTACTTGATCGCGTCCCAACGTTCCTTTTCGTCGGTCGTCAAAACACCCATCAGTTCCTTGAACTTCAGCACATTGGCTTCGTTGTCGGTCGTCAGGGTCTGCGCGTCCTGTTCGTAGCTGCTGACAATCAAACTTTGCAATTCTTGTTCGTTCATGACGCTGGCGACTTTTTCGGCCATGCGATTCATGTTCCGATATGAACCCTGCAGTTTGAACGGAGGTTCGGTGCGGTAGGCATCGGCTTGAGCGGCACTGCGGATGTAGGCGCGATTGACGCGAAGCACGACGTCGCGGACCCGCAACAACTTGCGCATCACTTCGTACATCTCGCGGACCTGGTCCATCGAAATGTTACTCTCCAATTCGATGCCTTCGATCGAATCGCGTTGTGCCGCGTTGATCACTGCTCTGGCATCCTCCGGCGACGCGGTTGCCAGCGGCGCGAGCGTTGTGTTGCTGGTCAGGCAATTTTCCAGGTAACTCATCTCGAACGCGTCCGCCGAATCGCCGATGATTTCGCCCAGGTTGTAGACATCGGCACGATTGGAAAGCATGTCGGGGATCTGGAAGCGTTCACCCGATTCGGTGTACGGGTTGCCCGCCATCACGACGGCCACACGTCGCCCGCGCAAATCATAAGTCCGTGTTTTTCCGTTACGCACGCCTTCGATTTTTCGAGTCGCGTCACACAGCGAGATAAATTTCTGCAACAACTCGGGGTGCGTGTGCTGAATATCATCCAAGTACAGCATCACATTGTCGCCCATTTCTAAGGCGAGATTCAAACGCTCGATTTCTTCGCGGGCAGCCGCGTTGGGTGCTTCGGCTGGATCGAGTGACGTGACGCCGTGACCGATCGCAGGTCCATTGATTTTCATGAACACAACGCCCAGGCGATTGGCGATGTATTCCATCAACGTCGTTTTGCCGTAACCCGGTGGCGAGATCAACAGCAGCAATCCCATCCTGTCGGTTCGCTTGTCTTCGCCCGCGGCTCCCATTTGTTTTGCCAGGTTATCACCAATCAACGGCAAATAAACTTCGTCCAGCAAACGGTTGCGTACAAAGCTGGTCAGAACCCGCGGTTTGAATTCGTCCAGTCGCATGTCATCGCGCGTCTGATCAACGATCCGACTTTTGGTTTCTTGCAACAAACGAAAACGTGGCGCAACCTCATTGCGATAACGACGCACGCGACGCAAAAGTTCGTGAAAGTGAACTCCCAGCGTGCCTTTTGTAATACGTGCATGGCTGCCGGCAAGTCCCGTCAACTTTTCCGCAACCGTAGCGTCAGCAACTCGCATTGATTCGGTGCCGCCAGCGAGCAGGATCCAAGCTAATTCGTCGATGTAGTTGACCGCCGGATCTGCGTCATCGGACTTCGCGTGGGTGGTGACAAATGCGTCTGCCCAGTTGCGTGCCAAAATGAACGAACGAATGGGATCAGAGTCGGCGGTCTTCAGAGCCGTCGTAAGCAGTTTTTCACGTTCGGCCGCCGGAATCGCCGCGTTGAACTCGGTCAGCAAGTGTTCGGCGCGTCCGCTGACGACCACTTTGCGAGGCGTATGCGTCAGTTGATCGAACAGATAGTCAGCGATTCGCTGCGAGCTGACGTCGGTATCGAACAACGGCCGCCAAAGATCTTGTTGGGCATCGGCCAGTTCGACCAGTCGACCACGAAACTCCATTGCGGGCTGCGCGTGCGGGTACGCCTTGGCCAGTTTTGCAAATCCACCAATCCAATCGGTCATCGCCTTGCGGTCTTTGGCGGCCAGCAGTTTTTGGAACCAAAGTTGCGCCGCTGTGCGTACGCTCGGTGCGTGCCGCAGCAAATCGATTGTCTTATCAAATTGCACCAGCGACTGTAGAATCGCTGCCGCATCGTGATCATGCACACCCTTTGCGTAGCCCTCGTCAAATCGTCCGCTCGTTTTGCTTTGGATCCATGCAGCGTCGATTTGGTCGGCCGAAATGCTCTGGCCGCTCGCGTTAAGTTGTTCAAACAAGTCGACGGCCAGGTACTCGGCTCGATAGACTTCGGCGTTCTCACTGACCAGTTCTTGATTCCAAAGATCTTTGGACAGCGTCAGCGCGTCATCGTCCAGTGGCTCAAAGAATTGTGTGCCGGTAAGGTGCAGGCACATTTCGCCGCCCCGCAGGACGGTGGTCAAATCCAAGGGCTGCGTGTTGACGGCAAATCGTTGTGATCCCAAACGGATGACATCGCCACCGTCTTCGTACAAGTCTTGGCGGTCTTTCAGTTGTCGCGTTGCATCTTCGCGAACGGTTTTCAATCTGCTTTGCAAATCTCCGACACGAACCGCGTCGTCCAGTTCTCCCAATTGGTCGATGATGTCACGCACCTTTTCGACCATCAAGTCGCCGGCAAAATAAGCAGCGATCTCGTCGATCGATTCCATCGAACGGGCTCGAGTGTCGATGCCCTTCAAAATGCGATCGGCTGCCGATGCAAGCGATTCGGCTCGGCGATTGCGTTTTTCGACAAGCTGAACCTTGCGAGATTCAAAGGCTGCGTAAACTTCCTCGCGTCGCTGAGTCAGTTGCAGTACGAATTCGTCGAACTCGGCAAATCGGCCTTCCAGTTCCTCCAGCTGAACCATCACCTTGGTCAAGTATTCGTCACACTTTTCCGGCGTATCGCAAACATCCAGGTATCCCGACGTTGTTTGTTCCAGCAGTCGCAGCTGCGATGCAAATTCCGCTTGACCTTCGACGCTGACCAATTCGCCGATTCGT
>JABDKS010000924.1 GCA_013002105.1 Pirellulaceae bacterium
TTGGCGAGGCTGGGCAGGCGGCGATCGCTACGAAGTCGGTTGCGTTCACACCCGGGCCGCCTGGTCCTACTGAGGCGCCGGTCGACCACTGGTTCGTACTCGACGTGCCTGTTCACCCGCACAAGGAATCCCCACCATGTCTGTTCGCTCGACCGAGATTCCTCGCCGTCGATTTCTGGCCGCTGCCGGTGCAGCATCGCTGGCCGGTCCGTTGGTAATGACCTCCAGCAAGGCGAAAGAATCATCGATCGTTGGACGTGACGAACATACGTACGAAGTAATCCACCAGTATCCCCAGTTGCCCGATCGGTTTACTTGGCAGACGACTCACAACGTTGCCGTGGATAAGGACCAGAATCTCTATGTGATTCACGAAGGAGACGTGAAACAGAAAGATCATCCGGCGATCTTTGTATTCGATATCGACGGAAAATATGTCCGCTCGTTTGGTAGCCAGTTTCAGGGCGGTGGGCACGGGTTGGAGATTCGCGAAGAATCAGGCGAGGAGTTTGTTTACGTCACCGGTTACAAGAGCATCAAGGCGATTGCCAAGTTGACGCTCGACGGAGAACAAATTTGGATGCAACGTGCGCCGATGCAAAGCGGTGTCTATATCGACGGCGAAGATAAGAATGCTTCTTTCGCGTTCAAACGCGATCGGTTTTTGCCCACCAATTTTGCCTTTTTAACCGACGGTGGTTTTTTGATGGCCGACGGCTATGGTTCTTATCACATTCATCGTTATGACAAGGACGCCAACTGGGTCAGCTCGTTTGGCGGGCCCGGCAAAGATCATGGCAAATTTAATACGCCGCACGGTTTGACGTTGGACCAGCGTGATCCAGAGCATCCGGTTGTGGTGGTTGCTGATCGTGCCAACCATCAGTTGCAGCGATTGACGATCGATGGCGAGCACATCGAAACGATCAAGGGGTTTGGGCTGCCGGCTAACGTACAGGTGCAAGGTGACCTGATGTTGGTGCCGGAACTGTACGCGCGGCTATCCATTCTCGATCGCAATAATCAAGTGATCGCGCGGCTCGGTGATGACTCTCAGCGACTGAAGGCCGATTCCAAAAAACAAATCCGTACCGATCCCAGCGAATGGATCGACGGCAAGTTCATCACGCCCCACGACGCTTGTTTTGATGTCGCCGGGAATATCTACGTTGCCGAATACGTGCCAAATCTCGGTCGCGTGACCAAGTTGCGGAAAGTTTCGTAGCGGGCTACGTCTGTTAACGCATTTGTCGATAGCGACGAATCAGTTCGTTGGTGGAACTATCGTGCTGTAGGTCCGATTGGCCGCTCAGTTCTGGAATGATTTTTTTCGCCAGGACCTTGCCCAATTCCACGCCCCACTGATCGAACGCGTCAACATTCCAAATGACGCTTTGGACGAACACGCTGTGTTCGTACAGGGCGACCAGTTTGCCCAGCATCGCCGGCGACATTTGATCGCCAAAAATCGTGTTCGATGGCCGGTTGCCTTGGAACACACGGTGCGGCACCAACCAGTCTTCGGTGCCTTCTGCTTTGACTTCGTCGGCCGTTTTTCCAAACGCAAGCGCCTCGCTTTGCGCCAGCACGTTGGCCATCAAAATGTCTTGGTGGTCGCCGATTGGATTGAGCGACTTGCCGAACGCGATGAAATCGCAAGGAATCAGTCGCGTGCCTTGGTGGATCAATTGATAAAACGAATGTTGACCGTTGGTTCCCGGTTCGCCCCAGTAAATCAGTCCGGTGTCATAATCGACTTGGTTCCCATCGACCGTGACGTACTTTCCATTGCTTTCCATCGTCAATTGTTGCAGGTAGGCAGGAAACCGCTTGAGATACTGTTCGTACGGTAGCACTGCTGTCGTCTCGACACCAAAGAAATTGCTGTACCAGACCGAGAGCAATGCCATGATGACGGGCAAGTTTTGATCGAGCGAAGTGGTGCGAAAGTGTTCGTCCATTTCGTGAAAACCAGCGAGCATTTCGCGAAACCCGTCTGGTCCCACGGCCAACATGGTCGACAAACCGATCGCCGAGTCCATCGAATAGCGGCCGCCGACCCAGTCCCAGAATTCGAACATGTTTGCGGTGTCGATGCCGAAGGCCGAAACGAGTTCCGAGTTGGTAGACAAGGCGACGAAATGTTTGGCGATAGCCGATTCGTCGCCGCCGATTCCGTCGAGCAGCCATTGCCGAGCGGTATTGGCATTGGTCATCGTCTCGATCGTTGTGAAGGTTTTGGACGCAACGATGAATAGTGTTTCGCTTGGATCCAGGTCCGCGGTGGCTTCGGCAAAGTCAGTCGCGTCGACGTTGCTGACGAATCGAAATGTCAAATTGCGGTCGCTGAAATGACGCAGCGCTTCGTAGGCCATCACGGGGCCGAGGTCAGATCCGCCAATGCCGATGTTGACTACATTGCGAATCGGTTTTCCACTGTGGCCGGTCCACTGTCCGCCGCGCACCCGATCGCAGAAAGCAGCCATTTTGTCCAAGACGGCGTGGACAGCAGGAACGACGTTTTCACCATCGACCATCACCGACGCATCGCGTGGGGCGCGGAGTGCGGTGTGCAGTACGGCGCGACCTTCGGTCAGGTTGATTTTTTCGCCCGAAAACATCGCTCCGATTCGCCCCTGCAAATCGACGCTTTGGGCCAGCGCGACCAACAAATCCATTGTCTCGGATGTAATGCGGTTTTTGGAATAATCCAGGTACAGTCCAACTCCCGAGACAGATAGTTCTTGTCCGCGGTTAGGTTGATTGTCGAACAGTTCGCGAAGATGGACATCTTTGATGCTCTGGTAATGCTCGCCCAGGGCACTCCACTGAGGGCTGGATGTCAAAGCAGTCATCAATTCACCTTGGTTTTCGAATGCAGCGGTTTGTCGGAGACAGCGTTTGAACACGACCGTCTGTTTTGACGCGATTTTCTGCGGCACAGGATAACACTGTTGTCGACGACTCACCACGCCGACGTGCGTCGCACCGTCGCGTGGTGATGATTCGCTCGCTTGCGCATCATCAAGGGTGGAGTCGGCCATCGCTGTGCCCAAGTCAAAACTGCTTTGCCGACTCAACGCGGATAGTCCAATCCGTCTCCGATCGCACGTGTCAGCCCCTGCAATTCCGCGATCACCTCGGAGTGTTGCTGTGCGATGTTTTGCTGTTCGCCACGATCGACGCTCAGATCAAATAAATCGATTGCTCCGGTTCGCGATCACTCCTTGGCGTAGCTTGGCACGCTGTGTTTGGCTTTCAGGAAATTCCATTTTCCTTGGCGAACACCGTTCCCCTGATAGTAGAACGTTGACCGTGCGCTCGGACCTTTGCCTAACAACAGATCCGTCTGGTTCACCCCGTTAATCAACCGATCGTTGGGGACGGAGAATCCGGCCAGTGTGGCCAAGGTCAGCAAGAAGTCGACGGTCATGTCCCCCGTGACGCCGCCACGCTCGCGATCCGTTTCAAGTCAAACAATCGTTGCTAATTCACGCGTCCGCTGGATATCGGTGTGATGGAGTCGATGCGACCGAAACGCTAGGCGGGATTAGCGGGGCAGATTGTCTCGCAGTGCCATGGACCGCCGATATTCCGCCCAGCACGAACTTTACTGCTATTGCCGGTGTCTTATTTGGTGTAACTTCTCGGTTGAAATGAGCCTTCGGAGCCAACACAGCTTCGAAACCACACGGCCTCGGCGGCCGTGAACCGATCTCTCCAGGTCACTCCTGTCACATCTCTTGTGTCGGGCTCTTGAGGGAAATCAAAAGACGGCTCATCCAGCGACAGGTCTTCCGAACGTTCTCCGACAGTCGATTTGACTCGGACCGTTTTGCCCGATGGCAGACGACCGGCATCACGCCGGGCGAGAACAAAGTGTGTGATTGAAGCGGCGTCGCTCTTTGTGTTTTGATGATTTAGATGCGTACGCCCAATCTGTGAAGCGCCCTTGATCGGCGCCACCCGATGCTTTCGCACACGTTGTCCGCGTCCTCCGACGCGTTCAGCGATTAACTTACGGAATTGATTTGATGTCGGAAATGAACCCCAACCAAACCACTGAGTCTGACGTTGCGCCCGCAGTCGGCGAAATTCAGTCGGATGTAGCGACGGTGGATGCCATCGCAGTTGATACTCGTGCCGTCGATGCCATCCCGGCTGATACCAGCCGGGGTGACGTTCATCCTAGCGACGAACTGGCCACGGATGAATTGGCAACCGAAGAATTGGGAACCGACGTGGGCAAGTCGGCTGCAGTGACTGAGTCAACTGACGCACAGAAATCGGTCCAGCAATCGCTCAACGCCAGCACGGCTGACAATGCAAACGTCGATGCACCGCTGACGTTCAGCGATCTGCCGCTGAGCGATGCGGTGAAACAAGCCGTCAAAATGTCGGGCTACGAAACGCCGACGCCCATCCAGGCGGAAATCATTCCACACATGTTGGCCGGTCGTGACCTGTTGGCTCAGTCGCAAACCGGAACGGGTAAGACGGCTGCGTTTGCGTTGCCAATCTTGTCGCGTGTGAACACCAAACGCCGTGCCCCACAAGTTCTTGTGCTTGCACCGACGCGCGAACTGGCCATCCAAGTTGCCAATTCGTTTTCGACCTACGCTGCCTGCTTGCCAAAGTTCAACGTGATGGCAATCTACGGTGGCCAGGATTACGAACCGCAACTAAGGCAATTGCGTCGCGGTGTCCAAGTGGTGGTCGGCACACCCGGTCGTGTCATCGATCACATCAAACGTGGCACGCTGGACCTCAGTAGCATCGAATGTCTGGTGTTGGACGAGGCTGACGAGATGTTGAACATGGGGTTCTTGGAGGACGTCGAGTTCGTGCTGGAGCAAACGCCTGACAAACGTCAAATTGCACTTTTCTCGGCAACCCTGCCGGCCCCCATTCGCAAAATCTCAGAGCGTTATTTGGTTGACCCGGCCAAGGTCACGATCAAAAAGAAAACGATGACGGCCGATTCGATTCGTCAGCGAGCGTTGTTCGTAACGCCGCGAGACAAAGTGGCGGTGCTGAAACGGATTTTGGAAGCCGAGTCGACCGACGGCGTCATTGTGTTCACCAAAACAAAAGATGCGACGATCACCGTGGCCGAACAGTTGGTACGCGAAGGCCTTTCGGCGATAGCACTCAACGGCGATATGCCTCAAAAAGTTCGCGAGCTAACGATCGATCAATTGAAATCGGGCAAGCTGGATATTTTGGTCGCGACCGACGTCGCGGCACGCGGACTGGACGTCACTCGCGTCAGTCATGTTTTCAATTTTGATTTGCCCCACGATACCGAATCGTACATTCACCGTGTCGGGCGGACCGGGCGAGCCGGTCGAAAAGGCGAAGCGATCATTTTCCTGACCAATGGACAGCGCAACAAATTGCGGATGATCGAACGGGTCACCAAACAGCCAATCGAAGTTGTTCAGCCACCGTCGACCGACCAGATCAACGCGTTCCGTGTCGAACGATTCAAGCAACGGATCACCGACGTGACCGGTGCAAGAGATTTGACGATGTTCAAGGAACTGATTGCCGAGTACGCCGAAGAGACAGGCAAGCCGATGGAGCAGATCGCTGCCGCGCTGGCTCACATCAGCCAGCAAGGTCGTCCATTTTTGATGAAAGATTTGCCCCAGCCCAAGCGTCGCGATCGAAATGACCGTGGACAACGTGGCGAACGAAATGGGAACGGTCGCTCCGATCGACGTGATCGTGAC